>DASQBH010000665.1:0-2604 GCA_035635315.1 Longimicrobium sp. | reverse complement strand
GGGGGGCGCCTTCGCGTCCTATGACGTGGAGGTCAGCGAGGGCATGGTCGTGCTCGACGCCGTGCACCGCATTCAGGCCGAGCAGGCGCCCGACTTGGCCGTGCGCTGGAACTGCAAGGCGGGCAAGTGCGGCTCGTGCTCGGCCGAGGTGAACGGCATGCCGAAGCTGATGTGCATGACCCGGCTGAACGACCTGGACCTGGACCAGCCGGTCACCGTGGAGCCCATGCGCACCTTTCCGCTGCTGCGCGACCTGGTGACGGACGTCTCCTGGAACTTCGAGGTCAAGAAGCGGCTCAAGCCCTTCAAGCCGCGGGCTCCGGATGCGCCGGACGGCACCTGGCGCATGGACCAGCGCGACGTGGACCGGGTGCAGGAGTTCCGCAAGTGCATCGAGTGCTTCCTGTGCCAGGACGTGTGCCACGTGCTGCGCGACCACCACAAGCACGACCAGTTCATCGGCCCGCGCTTTCTGGTGCAGGCCGCCGCGCTGGAGATGCACCCGCTGGACGTGGAGGACCGGGTGACGGACCTCAAGGACGCGCACGGCATCGGCTACTGCAACATCACCAAGTGCTGCACCAAGGTGTGCCCCGAGCACATCACCATCACCGACAACGCCATCATCCCCCTCAAGGAGCGGGTGGTTGACCGGCACTACGATCCGCTGCGCAAGCTCGTGCAACTCGTGATGGGGAGGAAGCGATGATCCGCGTGGTACACCTGTTCGACGTAAAGCGCGGCGTGGCCGAGCGCGACTTCGTGGAGTGGCTGGACACCGGGCTGGCCGCCGCCGCCCGGCGCTTCGGCTGCTCGGACCGCAGCACCTGGCTGCTGGCGGACGGCTTCGAGGGCAGCTACACGCATCCGCGCCCCGTGCACAACCGCCCCAAGTACGTAAACGAGGCGTACTGGCCCGACATGGAGGGCCCGCGCGCCTTTCGCGAGTGGCTCACCACCACGCCCGACGGCCGCGCCATGCACGACCGCTGGTTCAGCTGCGTGCAGAACCACACCGTGCTGCGCTACGTCCGCGGCTGGGAGCGCATCGACCCCGACGAGTAGAGGGCACCTCGTTCCTGGGCCTCTCTACTGACGTGGGCTTGGAGAAAGCCGATCATTGAAGTAGCTCAGCATTGGAGGACTGAAATCATGGACAAGCCAAGCCAGGGATGGCTCGAGAGTGACGATGATTACGCTGCGCGAATCGCCCGCGAAGCTGACGAGCGTAGCGTTGAGTTGGCAAAAGGTCAGAAACCATCAGCGGGTTGGCTTGAGTCGGACGAGGATTACGCGAGAAGGCTCCGCCGCGAGGCCAACGAGAGCGAATTCGAGCTCTCCTCTGGTGAAAAGCCGTCGCAGGGTTTCTTCGAGAGCGACGAGGATTACGAAAAGCGAATCGGACTCGACGCTCGCCGCTCAGTAGTTGCCAGCCAAGACGAGTCCAAGGCATCCCAGGGCTGGTTTGAAGACGATGGAGACTATCGCCGGCGGATCTACAAGGAAGCCGACGAAGCAGCCATCGAGCGGGAGACGGGCTCCAGGCCATCCCAGGGTTTGTTCGAGAGTGACGAGGACTACCGTGCCCGGATCTGGCAGGAGGCCCGAGAACTCCGGGTAGCCAGAGACCCGGAGGATGTAGGTTACGAACCGGAGCCGGCGTACGAGTATTCCTACACCTCTAGTGATTCCAGCTCATCCACCGGATCATCCTCTACCTCTTCTGGGTGGTCGGGTTGGCTAGTCCTGGCGGTGATCGTGTTTGGTGTGATTTTTGTTTCGCGGGACGGGCAGAGGATCTCCCCAGCCACATCGCAATCGTTGCGAAGCGCGTATGTGGATGCGGCTGGGCTGAACGTGCGAGCGGGCCCGGGGCGGGATCACGCGATTGTTACCACGTTGCTGCGGGGTGATGCTGTGCAGATCATCGGCAACGATTCCCGCAGTACCGATTGGGTCCGTGTACGGGTCGATGGTAGGGAGGGTTGGGTCAACGGCGACTACCTGTCTGACCGAATCGACTCCGCACCTCGTTCAGTTCCCCGCGTTGAGGGCATGCGAACCGCGCGGCCACGGGTCACACTTCAGTACCAACTGACGAGTGACCGGCAGATCGTCGCCGATGTGCAAGAGGCTTTGGGACAGCATGCGGAGTGGCGTGTTGGCGAACCTGAAAGGGTGCTGCCTGCCGGCGAGAATCGGCCAGAAGTTTATGGAGGTCTCCGCTATTATTTTGAGTCGGACCTTCCGCTTGCGAGAGCCGTGTGTATGGAAGTGGTGTCCGAACTGGCCCGGCAGGGAATGACCGTGACGATGCCGCTGTGGCCCATGGTCACGGGCCAGCGCGAGGGCCGCTTCAACGCCAGCCCTGGACTGATTGAGGTGTGGATATCTCCGCTCCCATCCGCGACGGGCGGGCCTGCGCCGATGGGGCAGTGCGGACGATAACGCAGGATCTATCTCGCCGCCATGCACGACCGCTGGTTCAGCTGCGTGCAGAACCACACCGTGCTGCGCTACGTCGGCGGCTGGGAGCGCATCGACCCGGACGAGTGAGCGGCGAGGGCGTAAGGTTCACTCCCCCGGCAGCGCGGGCGCCACACC
>DASQBH010000664.1:0-2529 GCA_035635315.1 Longimicrobium sp. | reverse complement strand
ACAACCTGCTCGACGAGCAGTACCGCCCCTTCCCCGGCTCGCCCTCGCTGGGCCGCATGGTGATCGCCCGCGTCAAGTACGAGTTCTGATGCGCGCGTAGGGACGGTTCGGTGGATGTGAAGAAGGGGAGCCGCGCTGGCTCCCCTTCTTTCGTTCCGGAGATCGTCCACAGAGATCCAGCTGCGTCCGCGGGGTGCCCCTCCCCCGGCCCCTCCCCGTTCGTTCCTCACGGAGAGGGGAGAATTCGATCGCGCTCCGGCGAGATTTCCGCCGTTCTCCCTCCCCCACGCAGTTTGTGGGGGAGGGTCGGGGAGGGGGGCGGCCCACCATCTCGCACCTCCTCCTCCGAAGCACTCCGGACGCGTGTGCGACGTGTATCCCCTCTCCCGCGCAGTTTGCGGGAGAGGGTGCGGCTCTCAGGCCGCGGGTGAGGGCCCTACCCGCACCGCCGCCTCGCCACCACCCACGCGCACGCCCGTCACCCGACCGTCATCGTTCACCTCGAACAGGACGTTCACGCGCCGGCCACTGGCGAGGTCGAAGGCAGCGAAGTCGGCGGCGCCCTGCCACATCAACGGCACCGGACCCGGCATCACCGGGACCTCCTGCGCCACGCCGTCGAACGCGCCCTCGTCCGACATCGACAGGAACGCGTCGCCATCCCAGGTCACGCGCACCACGGGGGAATGCCGCTCGAACACCAGGCGCACGTACGTATCCTCCCCCGCGCCCTCGAACGGTCCGGGCGCGGTGTTCACCACCTCCGCGCCGCGGTACGCGCCCCAGCGGGTCCGCATCCATCCCCACGTCCGCTCCAGCCGCGGCCGCCACTGCGCCTGGGGCCGTCCAGCCAGGACCTCGAGCGCGTCCCAATCCTCCCGTGACAGTGCGTCGAAGAGCCGCGCGGCCCGGACGCTGTCGGGCGCGTGACGGGCGCGGGCGGTGTCGGCGGGATAGAGCAGGCGGTCGGCGGCGTCCTGGCCGCGCGGCTCCAGGATCAGCCGGCCGGCACGGTCGACCGTCAGGCGGAACGTGGCACCGGAGGGGAGCGCGTAGGTGCCGGCGAACCGCTCCGCCGTGGCGCGCGGGAGGGAGCGGGCCGCGGGCGGCATCGTCACGTCGCCGCCGAACGCCAGCCGGTCCAGCGTGCGGCCGATGACGGCGCTGAGCTCGGTGCGAACGCGCGTGTTCGAGAGCACCACGATCACCAGCGAGTCCTGCGGATATACACGGAACTGCGCGTTCCACCCCTCCGGCAGCAGGGCGCCGTCGTGCGAGGCCATCATCCGCCCTCGCGCGGTGCGCCGCACCCCCCAGCCGTACGCGTAGTCTTCCAGCGCGGGGGTCCACAGCTTTCGCCGCGCCTGGGCCGAGAGCACGGTCCCGGCCTCCAGGGCGCGGACCCAGCGGTGCAGGTCGCCCGTGGTGGTCACCACGCCGGTGCCGCCCAGCTCGCTCCACCCGTACGGCCGATGGTGCGCCAGCCAGGGATCGCCCTGCCGCAGCGCGCCGTTGAAGGCGACGGGCCACGATGACGGCGGGCCGATCGGCGCATCCGTCACCAGCGAGGTGCGCGTCATCCCCGCGGGGCGAAAGATGGCGTCGCGCATGTACTGGCCGAACGGGCGGCCGCTCGCCCGCTCCACCACGGCGGCCAGCAGGCTGTATCCCGCGTTGGAGTAGCCGTGCCGCTCCCCCGGCGCCGACCGCGCCGGGAGCGCCAGCACCGACGCGACGAAGGCGTCCCGGTCGAGCGGCTCGCCGTCGGCGGGGTCGCGCAGGCCGGAGGTGTGGGTGAGCAGGTGGTGCAGGGTGATCCCGCGCTTGTCCGCGGGGACGGCGGGGAGCCAGCGGCCGATGGAATCCGACGTCGAAAGCCGTCCCTCCATCTCCAGCCGCAGGACGGCCGCCGCGGTGAAGCCCTTGGAGAGCGACGCGACGTAGAACGGCATCGCCGTATCCATCGGCACGGCGGCGGCGGGATCGGCCCAGCCGTACGCGCGGTGCAGCACCACCTGGCCCCCGCGCGCCACCAGCACCGATCCGCCGAACCCCGCCTCCGCCGCGCGCGACAGGTACTCGTGCATCGCCGCCTCCAGCGCATCCGGCGGATCGACGGCGCGCGCCGCGGGAGGTGCGGCGGCGGCGAGAAGGCAGACGGCGGGAAGGGCGAGCGGGAACGGGGGGATGCGCATCGGCGGACTCCAGGGAACGGATGAGGGAACGCCGATTGGATGCCGCCCGCCCCTGCCCTGTTGGTACGGCTCGTCCCGCCGTGGACGCACATCGTCCCTCCTCGCGGCCATCTCCTGCTCCCGGACCAACCGTCCACGTGTACCTCAACGCGGATCCGGTTGCCTCGCATCCAGCCCCCCTGACCCGCCGAAGCCCCGCCACGCCACGGAGCAGCCGCGTATCAGCTCCCGCCCAAATGTTTGCTTTTGCAGCCAGATTGTGACACTTACTTTGATTGCGGAGCATCGAAACGAATTCCCATCGCGCGACCGGAGACACCGTCGTCAGGGAACC
>DASQBH010000663.1:0-6866 GCA_035635315.1 Longimicrobium sp. | reverse complement strand
CCATCTGCGCCAGCTGGTGCGCGTCCGTGAGATCGGGACGGAACCGGCCGGCATCCATCCCCTCCTGCACCGTGGCCAGCAGAAAGCCGTACGCGTCCTCCTCGGGGTTCTTCTCCTCGGGGTGCTCGTGCGCCGGCGTGCGCGTCATGAACATGATCTGGTAGTGGTGCGGGTTGTGGATGGCGAACTCCACGTACGCCATGCCGATCCGCCGCAGCCGCTCTACCGGGTCCTCGATGCGCTCCATCTGCGTGAACTGCCGCCCCAGCTTTGCGAAGTCGCCGTGGCACAGCTCGATGATGAGCGCGTCCTTGTCCTTGAAGTGGTGGTAGATGGCGGTGGGCGTGTACTCGATGCGGTTGGCGATGGCGCGCATGGTGGTGGCCTCGATGCCCTGCGTCGCGAACATCTCGCGCGCCGCCTCGAGGATCTTGTCGCGCGTCTCCAGACGCTCCCGCTCCCGCCGCTCTTTCGTTCCCATAACCCTGGTGTGTTAGTTAACAGCGTTAGGTGGATGATACCCGTGGGGTGGGCGGGTGTCAACAGTCGTGTGTGGAAGGCATGATCCGAACCGCGTCGGCGGGGTGCCCCTCCCCCGGCCCCTCCCCGTTCGTTCCTCACGGAGAGGGGAGAATTCGATCGCGGTTCGACGGACATCGAACTGCGTCCGCGGGGGGCCCACCCCCCGGCCCCCTCCCTCGCAAACTGCGCGAGGAGAGGGGGAGAATTCGATCGTGGTCCGGCAGGCTTGATTTCTACGGCTTCTCGCTCGACAGCTTGTCGAAGCACGTCACCTCTCCCCCAGGGGTTTTTGGGGGAGAGGACGGGAGAGGGGGCGCCCCGCGGACGTCAGCGTGATCTCCGTCGTCGACGCAAGCTTCTTCCGTGAGGGCCTCCTACGACCCGTTCGACTGCTTGACCAGCAGGTCGTAGCTGGCGCGCTGGGCGGGGGAGAGCTTGGGCGGGATGCCCAGCACCAGCGCCGGGCGCGACGCGTTCTCGGGAAGGTGCAGCACCATGGACTCCAGCGGCACCGGGCGCGCGTAGTCGCGGGCGCGGCCGCCGGCGTCGATCTGCACCGTGCGGCCGGGAACGGCCAGCGACGCCAGCATTCGCCCGTACTCCAGCCACTCCGCCACCGGGTCCGACCCCTCGTCCGCCACGGTGGGGATGAGGGTCTCCTCAAAGTAGCGCAGCGCGCGGCGAAAGCCGTCGGGGCTGGCGGCCTTGAGCTCCTTGAGCTGGTCGCGGTAGAAGGTGCGCGGGTCGCGCGCCCCCGTCTGCTTGAGGGCCTGCTCGAAGCGCGCGTCGGCGCGGGCGCGAAGGTCGTCGTCCATGGCGCCATTCTACGCCGCGCCCGCCCGCCCCGCTACCGGCGGTCCGCCAGCCGGTAGACGAACTTGAGCCCCGACCACACCGCATCGATCGCACACACCTTCACGTCCACCATCCCCTCCGCCAGCCCCACTGCGCGCACCACGTCCTCCGTGACGTCCGTCGGCACCTTCGACGCCTTCTTGGGCCAGCCGATCCACAGCGTCCCGCCCGGATGTACGCGCGGCCCCAGCCCCCGGAACGCCGCCGGCAGCGCATCCGCCCGCGTGGTGAAGAAGACGGCCAGATCCAGCGGCCCCGCGTCCGCCTCCACGACCTCCACCTCCTCCGGCAGCGCGCCCAGCGTCGCCGCGAAATCGTCCGGGGCGTGGAGGAAGGCGACGCGGTGGCCCGGCCTGATGCCGAGCTTTTTCGGCAGCGGGGTGCCGGAGTATCCGGCGGGCTGGGTGGGCACGGAAAGGCGTCGCGGGAGGGGGGATGCGGGGGTGCCGCAAATGTTTGCTGTCGCGGCCGGAATGCATCTTGTATCGTGCACCTCCCCCCGCGCAACCGCGCCGTCCGCCGCCAGGGAAGGGAACACCGCCATGCCCGGATTGATGACCCCGCCAGCCTCGCCGCCTCTGGGCGCGACCGCCGGCACCTTCGAGCTGTCGTGGGAGCTTTTCGGCGAGTTCTGCCGTGCGCTGGCGGTGCGCGTCTCCCGCGACTACCACCCGGACCTGGTGATCGGCCTGGCGACGGCGGGGGTGATGCCGGCGGCGACCGTCGCCACCATGCTGCAGGCGGACTTCGAGGCCATGAAGGTCACGCGCCGCGAGCGCGGGCAGGTGGTGCACGCCTTTCCGCGGGTGCTCTCGCCCACGCCCGTGTCCGCCCGCGGCCGCCGCGTGCTGATCGTGGACGAGATCACCACCAGCGGCGACACGCTGCGCCTGGCGCTGGCCGCCGTGCGCGAGGTGGGCCCGGCCCAGGTGCGCACGGCCACCAGCTTTGTGCGCCCCGGCGGCTACCGGCCGGACTACTTTGCCATGGAGACGGACGCGCTCATCGTCTTTCCCTGGGACCGCCAGGTGATCCAGGACCACGAGCTCGTCACGCCGCCCATCTACGCCTGATCCGGAAAAACAACATCAGGGGTACGGAGGAACAGACAACGGCCAGAGGAACAGAGGAATCGATCGTCCTCTGTTCCTCCGGCTTTTGTCTGTTCCTCTGTACCCCCATTCTTTTCCCCTCCGTCGGGTGAAACGATGAAGGCCGCCCCTGGATACCGGGGCGGCCTTCGTGTCGTCGGGGGAGCGTGGCTACTGGATCATCTCGCTGCCGTGCGGGCCGGGGCTCACCTGGCGGTGGGCGGTGGAGTCTTCCTCCATCAGCCCGCCCAGGATGCGGATGGCCGGGTCTATGGGCCCGCCGCCGCCACCGTCGGCGTCCATGTCCGTGCGCGCGTTGCGCGGGCGGGGTGCGGGGGCCGCGGAGCCGGTGGGGACGCGGGGGCGCGGCTCGCACCCGTCGCCTTCGCACGGCCGGGCGGCCATGCGGGCGGCGTTCTGCCGGCCGGCGTACTCGTCCAGCGCCATGGCGGCCGCGCTGCGGACGCGCGCGTCGGCGTCGGTCATCGACCGCACCAGCGACGGCACCACGGAGCCGCCGTTCATCTGGCCCAGCGCCGCCACCGCGCTGCGGCGCACCTCGGGGTCCCCGTCGCGCGTGGCGCGGATCAGCGCCGTGATCGCCTGCTCGTCCGGCGGGCCGAAATCGGGAAAGGCCTGCGCGGGCCCGTTCGCCGGCGCGGGCGCATCCTGCACGCGCACGTTCAGGCTCAGCTCGCCCGTGGGGAGCGGAACGCTCACGGAGCCGGGCTGCCGCGACGGGGCGTCATCCACCGTCCACTCCAGCCGCGGGGGAGGCGTGGCGGCCACGGACCGGATCGGCTTCGGCGCCTCGGCCGGGGCCTCGAAGCCACCGGGCGACGCCGCGGCCAGCGGAAAGAGCGCCACCGCCGCGATGCCGCCCGCCACCAGCGCCGCGCGTCCGGGAACGGAGCCGCGGTCGCGGGCCGTGTCGAGCACCGCCAGCACCCGGCCCTCCAGCTGGGAGCGGCGCGCCAGGGCCACGGCGGCGGCGGCGGTCAGCGGGCGGGGGCGAAAGGCGCGCGCCACCTCCAGCAGGTGCCCCGCGTACTCCGACGCGCGGGTGCCGGCGCGCAGCACGCGGTCGTCGCACGCCTGCTCGCGCTCGATGCGCATCTGCCGCGCGGCCCACCACACGCCGGGGTGGAACCAGTACGCGGCGCAGCACAGGCTGGCCAGCGTCTGCCACAGGCAGTCGCGGCGCGCCACGTGGGCCAGCTCGTGCAGCAGCACCACGCGCTTGCGCTCCGCCGTCCACGCGTCCGCGTCCGCCGGCACCAGCACGGCCGGCTGCAGGATCCCCCACGTCATGGGCATGGCGGCGCCGGACGCGCGCAGCAGCAGCACCCGCTCGCGCAGCCCCAGCTCGTTCGCCGCGGCGTGCATCCGCTCCAGCCACTCGCCGCCCGTCACCCGCCGCGCGCCCCGCGCCACCACGCGCACGGCCAGCATCGCCAGTCCGTAGCGGGCCAGCGTGGCGGCGGCCCCGGCCATCCACACCAGCAGCACCAGCGTGCTCCAGGGGACGCCCGCCGGCCCGGCGCCCGCCTGCGCCGCCGTCGGGGCAGCCGCCCCGTCCAGCGAGACGACGTGGACGAAGGAGAGCTCCCACTCCGGGATCAGCAGCGACGCCGCGGGCAGCGCCAGCATGGCGCCCAGCGCCAGCGCCCACACCATGTGGCGCGCCGCGGGCGATCCACGGCGCAGCGCGAGGGCCACCAGCGCGGCGGCGGCCAGCAGCAGCGTGCCGCGGGCCACCAGCCACAGGGCGGGGGCCAGCCAGGGCGCGGCCGCGGACGAGGGGAGCGGCAGGTCCATCGTCTACCTCCCCTGAACGCGTGCCTGCTCGATGAGGTCGCTGATGCGGTCCAGCTCGGCGTCGGACAGCTTGTGGTTGTCCGGGTCCAGCAGCGCGGCCACGGCGGCCTCGGTGCTGCCGCCAAAGAAGGTGCGCACCATGTGGGTGAGCGCGTTGGTGCGGGCGCTCTCGCGCGGCACCATGGGCAGATAGAGGTAGCGCGGGCCGTCCTGCTCGTGGCGCAGGTGGCCCTTCTCCTCCAGGATGCGCATGAGCGCGCGCACGGCGCTGTAGCTGGGCGGATCCGGAATGCGCTCCAGCACGTCGCTCACGCTGGCCTTTCCCAGGCGGTAGACCACGTCCATGATCTGCCGTTCCCGGCGGCTCAGGTCGGTTGCAGCGGGTTTAGTGAGCATGGGAGGGTGGGGATGGGTCGAGTTTGCTAAGGTTCTAGCACTTGTCGAAGGTTCATACCTCAGGGCCAGCAAGTCAAGGCTGATGGGGTGAGCCGCCCGGATGTTCATCTGCCCGAAATGATGAAGCTCCCGGTCACCGGGGGGCTTCTCGAGGTGGGCCGGCGACGTCAGGCGGCCGATCCGTTCGCGGCGCGGATCTCAGCGAGACGCACGCGCAGACGGTGCTCGCTCTTACGCTTTGCGCGCTCGGCGGCGTCGAAGGCCTCGTGGAGATCACGCAGGCGCTGGTCGCGGTTGCGGGCAATCTCGAGCATGCGCTGCTCCAGTTCGGCGAACAGCTCAGGCTGCGTCTGTGGGTCGATCGATTTGATTCGGCCGGCGGCCACCATGGCGGCAATCTTCCCGGCCATCTCTCTCTGACTGTTCGAGAGTTGGTCAACCATCTCACGCAGCGAAGCAATCTGCCGATCACGCTCGGCGTCCCGCTCCTTCTTCTCGCGCAAATGCTCCTCCAGCGCGAGCGTGGATGCCCGCGCCGTATCCGTCTCGCCACGTTCAGGCCTACGGAATGGATGTCTCCACTTCATGTGCAGGGCAGGGAAAGATGTTCTCAGCGCATGTGGACCGAGTATACAACAAAACTATCTTCTGCGACAGAGCGTCCACTTTCGACGAGCGGTCCGCGGCTAATGCGTGGTGGGTTCCGGCGTCGCTGGCGAATGATGTGGTGCATCCGCGGCTTGTAGAGCGGGCCATCACACTTCTATATTCAACGTGAACGCGCTTCCCATGGTGCAACCGATGCCGAACACCGCCGCGACCACTCGCCGATTTATCCGCCCCCCGACCCTGTCCGGGGTGTGGGAGGTGTGCGCGCGCGGCTGAAGCGCAGACACGTTCTCTCCGGCGTGGCCCACGGGTCCGACGCCCCCCGGATGCGGTCCGGGGGGCTTTTTCGTGTCCATCGACCACGCGAACCGCCGGTCCACGGGATCGGCACATACCTGGAGCGAAACGATGAAACCCGCCATCCTGTCCCACGACGCCTACCTGCGCGCGGTGACCCTGCGCGACCTGACGGACCCGGCGCAGGGGCCGCACGCCATGCAGCAGCTCATCGACCGCATTCACGACGCGCTGCGCGCCCGCTGGGGGTGCGAGGTGCGCGTGCACCGGGCCCACCCCGCGGTGCCCGTGGAGCACAACTACGACCGGCTGCACTACCCGCCCGGCGGCGCCGCCCGCGATGCGCGCTACACCCGCTACGTGAGCGAGACCACCGTCCTGCGCACGCAGACCTCGGCGATGGTGCCGCCGCTGCTGGCCAGCGTGGCGCACGATCCGCCCGGTAACGTGCTGCTGGCGTGTCCCGGCCTGGTCTACCGCCGCGACGAGATCGACCGGCTGCACACGGGCGAGCCGCACCAGATGGACCTGTGGCGCATCGTCCGCGGCCGCGTGGGCATCCCCGACTTGCACCAGATGGTGGCGGTGGTGATGGAGGCCGTGCTCCCCGGCCGCGAGGTGCGTCTGAATCCCTCGCCGCATCCCTACACGACCGATGGCGTGGAGATCGAGGTGCGCGCGGACGATGGCGGATGGGTGGAGGTGGGCGAGTGCGGGCTGGCACTCCCCGCCATCCTGGACGAGGCGGAGCTGCCGACGTCGCACTACTCCGGGCTGGCGATGGGGCTGGGCCTGGACCGGCTGCTGATGCTGGTGAAGGGGATGGACGACATCCGCCTCCTGCGCTCCGCCGACCCGCGGATCACGGGGCAGATGCTGGACCTGCAGCCGTACCGCCCCGTCTCTGCCCAGCCGCCCGTGCGCCGCGACCTGTCGATCGCCGTGGCGGCGGACCGAACGCCGGAGGAGCTGGGCGACCGCGTGCGCCAGGCGCTGGGCGAGCGCGTGGAGAGCCTTGAATCCGTCGAGGTGCTGGGCGAGACGGCGTACGAGGGGCTTCCGCAGCAGGCGCGGGAGCGCATCGGCATTGCGCCGGGGCAGAAGAACGTGCTGGTGCGCATCGTCATCCGCGACCTTGTGCGCACGCTCACCAGCGCCGAGGCCAACGCCCTGCGCGACGCCGTCTACGCCGCGCTGCACGAGGGGAGCGCGTGGCAGTGGGCCTCCGCCGCGGCGTGAGCGTGGATTCCGTCGGCGCGTCACGGACGCGGCGCGGAA
>DASQBH010000662.1:0-2795 GCA_035635315.1 Longimicrobium sp. | reverse complement strand
GTGCCTTTGGCGGCGGCCGTGTGTTCGGCACGTACCGCCTCGATACGGGCGAGCAGGTGATTGCGGCCGGCGATCTGCCCGCTCCCCTGCGTAGCGGGGCGCCCACGGGCACTGTTGTGGAGAAGAGGCAGGGCCGTTGACCGCCCGGCCGGACGTCGCGGGGCCGGAAGGCGGCGTCGACCGCCGGGCGTTCCTGCGGCTGGGGCTTGCCGGGGCGGCGGTGCTCGCCGTGGGTGGAGGCGCGCTGGTCACACGGGCGGCCGCCCGCAAGCGCGTGGTCGTGGCGGGGGCGGGCCTGGCGGGCCTGAGCGCCGCGTACGAGTTGCACCGTGCAGGGCATGACGTGCAGGTGCTGGAGGCGCGCCGGCGCTGTGGCGGACGTGTGCACACGTTGCGGGAGCCGTTCCGCGAGGGCCAGTACGCCGAGGCTGGCGCCGTGTACGTGCTGGATACGCACGCGGCAACGCTGCACTACGCCCGGCGGTTCGGAGTGGCGCTGCTCCCCTCGGCGCAGACGGTCACCTCGCCCGCGTACCACGTCGGAGGCTTGCTGCTGCGTGGCGGCGCACGGGGACGAGTTCGGTGGCCGCTGGAGCTGCCTCCCGGGGAGCGGGTCAGCTCCGTCGCGGAACTGCGGGCCCGGTACCTTGACCCCCTGCTGGATCAGGCGGGCGATCCGCGGCACCCCAACTGGCCCGATGCACGGGCGCTGGCGCTGGACGGGGTGAGCCTGGCGGAGTGTCTTCGCCGGCGTGGAGCCTCTTCGGAGACGCTGCAGGTGCTGCGGCTGGAGTACCTGGAAGAGTGGGGAGACGGCGCGGAGAGCTACTCGGCGCTCTCGTTGCTGCGAGACCTGGCGTTGAACCGGGCCAGTGAGAGGGCCTGGGTGATAGAGGGCGGTACGGACCGGCTGGTGGCGGGGTTCGTCAAAAGGCTTCCAGCCGTGCGCATGGGTGCTCCGGTGGTGCGGGTGGAGCATGACGCTGGGGGTGTCCGTGTGGTCTGCCGCACGGACGCAGGTCCGCAGACGTTCGACGCGGACCACCTGGTGCTCGCCATTCCATACTCCGTGCTGCGCACCGTGGAAATCCGCCCGGCGCTCTCGCCACCCAAGCTGCACGTGGTCCGCACGCTCGCGCACACCTCCGTCACCCGGATCTACGTCCAGTTTTCGTCACGGCCGTGGGAGCGGCTGGACCTGCCCCCCTCGATTCCCACGGACCTGCCCATCATGCTCGCTCGCGATGCAAGCCGGGTCCAGAAGGGACCTGCCGGCATCCTCGAAGCCTTTGTCACGGGGCCGCAGGCGCGAGCCGCCGCAGCGCTCCCTGATGCCGCGGCGGCGGACCTCGCCCGCCGTGAGCTGAACCGCGTGTATCCCGCGGAAGGGGGGCTTCCCATCGCCAGCGTCCGGGTAGCCTGGGACGGTGACCCGTGGGCGCGCGGGGACTACGCGTGGTTCCGGCCCGGCCAGCTCACCTCGATGCTCCCCCACCTCGCCGCTGCGGAGGGCAGGTTGCACTTCGCGGGCGACCAGACCTCGGCGCTCCCCGGCTGGATGCAGGGTGCGCTGGAATCCGGCGTTCGCACCGCACGAGAAATAGACCCCGCGATCCGGATGGATCTTGCATCCGGGATGTCCGCGGCCCCTGCCGCCACGCGCTCCCTCTCCCGCTGACCCCGGCGCATCCGTGTGCCCGCCCGTCCCGCCGTAGACCACCGGGACGTTGCCGCACCGTCCCCGGCGAGGGCCGTTGTGCGCCTGGAACCTGTGACATAGCTTGGCGGGATGAACTTTCGACGTGTCGCAATCGGAACGCTGGCGGCGGCACTGCTGCTGCCATTGGCCCCGCAGCCCGGCCGCGCCCAGGACGGCGGCGGCGAGTACCGCGGGGCCGCCGCGCTGGGGCTGCAGCTGCGCCGGCTGAACACCACCAAGCGCGTCCTGATGATCGGCGCGCACCCCGACGACGAGGACACGCAGCTGCTCGCCCGCTTTGCGCTGGAAGAGGGCGCAGAGGTGGCGTACCTCTCCCTTACGCGCGGCGAGGGCGGGCAGAACGGCATTGGCCCGGAGCTGGGCGAGGGGCTGGGGCTGCTGCGCACGGAAGAGCTGCTGGCCGCCCGCCGCGTGGACGGCGCGCGGCAGTTCTTTACCCGCGCGTACGACTTCGGCTTCAGCAAGAGCGCCGAAGAGACGTTCCGCCACTGGCCGCGCGAAGAGATCCTGCGCGACGTGGTGACGGTCATCCGCCAGTTCCGGCCGCACATCATCGTCACCGTGTTCAGCGGCACCCCGCGCGACGGGCACGGCCATCACCAGGTATCGGCCATCCTGGCCCGCGAAGCGTTCACGGCCGCGGCCGATCCGCAGCGGTTCCAGGGAACGGGGCGCCCCTGGCAGCCGGCGAAGCTGTACCAGTCGCTGCGGGGGAACGCGGAGAACGCCACGGTGCGCGTGCCGATCGGCAATCTGGACCCGCTCATCGGCCGCTCGCCGTTCCAGCTGGCGATGGCCAGCCGGTCGCTGCACCGCTCGCAGGACATGGGGCGCCCGGAGCTTCCCGGCCCGCGCTGGGGCACGCTGCGCCGCATTCTTCCCGAGGGCGCCACGGGCCCGGAGCCGTCCATCTGGGTGGGGCTCGACACCACGCTCGCCCTCGATGGTCCGGCGGAAAGCACCACCGCGCGGGCGCTGGCGCGCTACCAGCAGCAGGTGGAGGCGGTCCGCGCGCGCTTCAACCCGCTCGATCCCCGTGCCAGCGTCACCGGGCTGCTGGAGGCGCTGCAGACCC
>DASQBH010000661.1:0-5470 GCA_035635315.1 Longimicrobium sp. | reverse complement strand
GCTGGTTCGGTGACGCCGGCACCAGCCGGTCGAGCGCGTCGTCCTCACGATCGAGCGGATCGGTGGTCGCCTTGCGCGGCGGATCGTCGAGGTTGTTGTCGGGCATGAACGACAACAGCTCGCGAATCAACGCGATGCACTCGGCGTCGTCTTCGACGGCGAAGTGGGCGACGCCGCTCTTTTCGTTGTGCGTCATCGCGCCGCCGAGCTCCTCCTTGGTCACCTGCTCGTGCGTGACGGTGCGAATGACGTCGGGGCCGGTGACGAACATGTAGCTCGTCCCCTGCACCATGTAGATGAAGTCGGTGATCGCCGGCGAGTAGACCGCTCCGCCGGCGCACGGGCCCAGGATGGCGCTGATCTGCGGGATGACGCCCGAAGCCAGCGTGTTGCGCAAAAAGATGTCGGCGTAGCCGCCCAGCGAGACCACGCCCTCCTGGATGCGCGCGCCGCCGGAGTCGTTCAGCCCCACCACCGGCGCGCCGTTCTTGAGCGCCAGGTCCATGATCTTGACGATCTTGGCCGCGTGCGTCTCCGAAAGCGAGCCGCCAAAGACGGTGAAGTCCTGCGAAAAGACGTAGATCAGCCGGCCGTGGATGGTGCCGTAGCCCGTGACCACGCCGTCGCCCAGGTACTTTTCCTTCTCCAGCCCGAACTCCGTGGCGCGGTGGACGACGAAGCGGTCCAGCTCCACGAACGAGCCCTCGTCCAGCAGCACGTCCAGCCGCTCGCGGGCGGTCAGCTTGCCGCGCTCGTGCTGCGCCTTGATGCGCTTTTCCCCGCCGCCCATCTCCGCCTGCCGGCGCAGCTCCTCGAGTTGCTCCAGCTTTTCCCGCATCGACATCGCGTGCCGCCCGTGCTGTGCGTGTGCAAGGATTTCCGGCAAGGGCGGCAATCTACCACGCCGGCGGCGGCCTCGCACGGGGTGGACGCAACGAAGCGACGGGCGGAGCCGGTCATCGCCGGCTCCGCCCGCTGTGCTCCGAGCCCTCGCCAGCCGTGAGGTCTCACATGAGCGCGCTCTCCGAGTGAGGGGCGTTTCCCCTCTTTCAGTAGCCGCAGTTCATGATGCGGGATTTCGAGCCTGTCCCGCCGTTGCTGTCCGTCACCGTCGCAGTCACGATCGACGTCGTTGGTGGGCCGAGGCCGCCATAGCACGCCGCGTCTGCCTCGCTGTACCCATCTTCATCGTAGCTTTCCCATGCATACCCGTTCGAGTTGCTCCAGGTAAAGGTGTAACCAGCACCACTGCCGCCACTGGCGTACGCCTGGCACGTGTAAACCCCACCCCCCCAGCTCGGGCACTCCATATCGACGATGATTGGTGTGGTGAGCAACGCATTCAGCAGACGGTTGGGCGAGCCGGTGCCGATGCCGGTGAGCTTGTTCACGAACGCCGCGTTGATGATGGCGGAGTTCACCGTGGCCGGGGTGGCGGTGGTGTTGTTCTGCAGGTAGAGCGCGGCCACGCCGGCCACGTGCGGCGTAGCCATCGAGGTTCCGTCGATGGTGTTGGTCGCCGTGGTACTGGTGTACCACGCCGAGGTGATGGCCGAACCAGGCGCAAACAGGTCCAGGCAGGTACCGATGTTGGAGTAGTCCGCCCGTGCATCGGTCGAAGTGCTCGCCCCCACCGTGAGCGCCCCGGCCACCCGCGCCGGCGACTTCTGGCAGGCATCGTACCCGTAGTCATTGGCTGCGGCGATGGCGTACGTCACCCCCGCGGCGATGGAGTTGGCCACCGCCTGGTCCGCGGAGGTGTTGATGCCCCCGCCCAGCGACATGTTCGCCACGGCCGGCTTCACGTGATACTGCGTCACCCAGTCCACGCCCGCGATAACGTCACTCCATGCGCCGCCGGTTCCGGCGCACGGGAGCACGCGCACCGAAACCAGCGTGGCGGCCTTCGCCACCCCGTAGGTGCTCCCCCCCGCCGTGCCGGCGACGTGCGTACCGTGCCCGTTGCAGTCTGCGCCGGTTCCGCCGTACGCGTCGAAACCGGCAACGGCACGACCGCCGAACTCCACGTGGTCGTACCGGATGCCGGTGTCCAGCACATAGATCCGCACGCCGGACCCGGTGGGCGTGTAGGTGTAGGTTCCGTTCAGTGGCAAATTTGCCTGGTCGATGCGGTCCAGCCCCCACGGCGCGCTGTACTGCGTGGTGGCTACCGAGACGACCCCGTCCTGCTCCACGTACGCCACGTTCGGGTTGCGGCGCAACGCGTCTACCGCGGCGGGCGGCAGCGTGGCCGCAAAGCCGCGCAGCGCGTGCTGGTAGGTGTGGTGCAGCTTACCGCCGTGCGAGGCCGTCAGCCGCGCCGCCAGCCCCGGCGCGTCCGCCGTTCCGTCGCGGAACACGACGATGTACCGGTCGGGAATGCCCTGGCCGGGCGCGGCGGCCAGCAGAGGTGCGACCGCCCCGGGGGCGGCGGCCCGCGAAGCCGGTGTGGTGGGCGCATCGGCACACCCGGCGGCAAACGCTCCGGTCGCGGCCAGCGTCGCGAGGGTACGAAGGATCGGGCTCCTCATGGGGCTCCTGTTCTCCGGTGAAGGAAACGGATGAGGCTATCGCCACGATCAGTCTTACTAAATACGTCCTAAAATACAAGTGCCAACGGCGCGCCACTTTCGCGTGGGGCCTGCGTGGCCGATCCGAAAACCGTGCGCTGATCCTCCGAAAGGACCCGATCGTTGGATCCAGCGAAGCCGGTCGATCCAGCAGCCGGTCCGCGTTCCCGCACGGACGCGCGCAAACATAACGGGCGCGGCATTCAGCCACGCCCGTTCTCCATCGAGCCAAGCTTCCTCGCGCGTCCGCTTCCTGGACGTGAGGGGAGCGTACGGATCGGCGGGACCGTGCCCCTCCCGGCGTGCGGGCCCGTCGGCCCGGCCTCCTCACGGGCCCGGCGCGACGTAGCCCGGCGTCGTTCCCACCCTCCACTGGAGGGGGAGCTCCACCCACACGCGCACGGGGTGCCCGTTCAGCAGGGCGGGATCGAAGCGCAGCGTGCGGACCACGTCCAGCGCAGGCATGTCGAACGCGGAGTTGGTGGAGCGGACGATCCGCGCATGGCTCGTCCGCCCATCCGGCTGTACAATGAAGCGCACCGACACCTGCCCGCCCCGCCCGGCGTCCCGCATCTCCGGCGGATACAGCCGCGCCAGGGTGTGGCCGAGCGTCCGGGTGTTGCGCGCGCGCGGCGGCGAGCTGACCATCTCCACCTCGTACGCGCCCAGCGTGTCCGCGCCGGCCCCCGGCGGGGCGGCCTCCTCCCACTCCACCGGCACCTCCATCCACACGGGGACGGCCTCCCTTCCCAGCCGCGCCGGCTGAAAGCGGAGCAGGTTGACCGCCTGCAGGGTGGCCGCGTCGAAGCGTGCGTCCGTGGACTCCAGCACCTGCGCGTACACCGGCCTCCCATCCGGGTCCACGGCAAACCCGGCCAGCACCTGCGCCGAGGCGCCGGACCCCCGGAGCTCCGCCGGATACAGCTGCCGCACCGCCGCCTCGAACTCCCTGAAGTTGCGGGGCATGGGACGCACGCTCACCGAGTCCAGCGCGTACACCACCACCCCCTCCGGAAGCCGCGGCGCGCGGGCCGCCGCCTCCTCCGGAGCGGCTTGCGCCCGCCAGGTGATCGGCTGGTCCACGCGCACCGGCACCGGCCGGCCGCCCACTTGGGCCGGAGAAAAGTGCAGCACCGAAACCGCCTGCACCGTCGGCGCCGAGAACGCGGAATCCGACGCTTCCACCAGGCGCACGTCCGCCACCCGCCCATCCGTGCCGACGACGAACGACACCTGCACGGTTCCGCCCACCCCCGCATCCCGCAGCGCCGGCGGATACGCCTGCTGCAGGGCCGCGGTGAACGCCGCCGCGTTCTGCGCGCGCGGGGGCACGTCCACCTCGTGCAGCGCATGCACCCGTGCCGAATCCGCCTGCCCCTGCTGCGCGCGGGCCGGCGCGGCGATCAGGAGGAGAAGGACGCCGCTCATGCGCGTCAGGAGCCGCGGCGAACGGGGAAAGCCGCCGATGCGGCCGGTGCGGAAGACGAGGTGGGACATCGCGACTGCGTGAGGCGGCAAGACGTTGCGGATCGATGGCAGCTCGAAGTGGATCGGCTGAATCTAATACCTCCGTTCGTGGAAAAAAGGGCGCGGAGCCGGAGCTCCGCGCCCATCCGTGTTCAGCGGAAGTCGACCGCGGACGCGCGCGCCACGATCAAGGGGCGGGCTGAACCAGGACCTCAGCGGCGGGACGGGGGCGTCCATTGGACCGGCTGATCCACCCATACCTTTACGGGCCGGCCATTCACCTTCGCCGGCCTGAAGCGCAGCACCCGGACGACGAGAAGCGTCGCATCGTTGAACCGGGGGTCGGTGGAGCTCGTAACGCTCGGCACGCTCACCGTGCCATTCTCCTCCACCCTGAAGCGCACCTGGACGGTGGCCCCGACGGCTGGCTGGCCGCTGTCGAGAGGATACGCCCGGGCCTGGGCTCTCCGGAAGTCCGCGCCGTTCAGGAGACGAGGGAGCTCCTCCACCTCGCACAATTCGTGTTCGCCCTCACCCAGATGGGCCCCGTGTTCGCACACCTCGGCCGGGGCCGGGTCCGCGCGCCAGGTGATCGGCTGCTCCACGCGCACGAACACCGGGCGCCCTGCCACCTGCGCGGGGCTGAAGTGCAGGAGCAGCACCGCGCGAATGCTCGGGATGATGAAGCCGCTGTCGGGGAAGGAGAGCGCGCGGACGTTCACCGGCCACCCGTCCGGCCCCACGATGAACTCCATCTGCACCGTGCCGCCCACGCCCGCCGCGCGCAGGTGCGGCGGATAGCCCTTCGCCAGCGACTCGGCAAAGTGGCTGGTGTTCTGCGGACGTGGAAGCACCTCCACCTCGGTCAGCTCGTAGATGCGGGAGGTGTCCGACGGCGCGATCTGCGCCGCAGCGGGGGCGGCGGCCAGCAGGGCCAGAAAGACAGCGAGTGCGCGCATGAGGGGATCGCTCGTGGGGCGTGCGGAGCCAGGCGGGGACCGGGCCCGCCGGCGCGGAACACATGGGGATGACGGACGAACGCGGGAAGTGTCAAGAATCAATACGCATCCGGCCCCCTTGTGCGCAATCTCCTTGCGATCACCGGGAAACAAAAGGGGCGCGGAGCCGAAGCTCCGCGCCCTTTCGCTCCCGCGATCCCGCGAGCCAGGCTTACGCCTCCGCGGCGGCCGCGCCTGTTGGACCAGACGCTCAATGGGCCGGTTGGCAAACGGGACGAGCCATACCGCCGTCACACGCGCTCCGCCGCATCCATCCACCGTCCGTGCCAACCCGGTCTTCACCCTGTCACCGTCGGGTTGCGCAACCCGACAGCCGCGTCCGCTTGCATCCATCCCACGGCACGCAGCCGCCGTTCAGAACGTGAGCCAACTGCTGCGCACCGAGAGGATCAGGGACGCGGTGGGCGGTCCATC
>DASQBH010000660.1:0-2741 GCA_035635315.1 Longimicrobium sp. | reverse complement strand
CGCCTTCCACGGAGGCAGCTCGTCGTCATCGTCGTCGCCCGGGAGCGCGCCATCACCCGCGATCTCCCACTCATCGACATATGGCGAGCGATCGTGCGGCCAGTCCGGCGCTCGGGCCAGCTCCCCGATGAAGTCGACCATCTGCCAGAAGTTGTCGATGGCCTCCTCGCGCGTCTCCCCTTCGCCGTAGACGCCGGGGAACGCCTCCGACGACGCAAGAAACTCGTCTCCCTGCGGCGCCACGTCGGGCTCGTGATTCCACCGATTGAACGTGCTCATCGGCTTCTCGCACGGATCAGGTTTATGGGCTTCGCGAGCGTGGTCAGCCCGCCAGAAACTCCCGCCACTCCTCCGACTCGGCGACGCGCTTGATGACGGCGTTGCGGCGCTCCAGAAAGCGGGTCATGTAACGCCGCAGCACCAGCGTCTCCACGATGCGGCCGAGGATGCCGAGCGGGGCGGCGAAGCGAAAGTCGTCGCGCAGCACGGTGCCGCCGTCGGGCGTGGCGTCGAGCCAGTGGTCGTGCTCCATCCACGCGAACGCGCCGCGCACCATCACGTCCTGAAAGTACGCCGGCCGCTCGTACGCGCTGATGCGGCTGGTCAGCCGCTGGCGCACGCCCAGGTGCCGCGCGCGCCACGTCACCGTCTCGCCCAGCCCGATCAGCCCGCTCATGCGCCCCGCCACCGGCTCCTCGCCCGTCCAGTCCAGCGAGCGGGTGTGCAGGTCGATGCTGCGCGCCAGATCGAACACGCGCTCCCGCGGCGCGGCGATGTGCGTGGTGAGGCGGATAGTGATCATCCCGACGCGAGGCCGGCGTCGCGGAAAGCCCGCGCGAGCAGGTCCTCCACACCCATCGCAGCGGCGAGATCCAGCGTCCGGATCACCAGCAACGTGACTTCGAGGGCCTCTTCCAGAGCACTCACCAGCCTTTTTCCTCCGGATCCCAGTCGAAGGCCTTGATCATCGTTTCGCGTCCGAGACGTAACGACGCGAGCCGAAGCCGCATCTCGCGCTCGGACATCTCACCGTAGTCGGCGGTGATGCGGGCGCGCTGAAGCTGCTCGATCATGCGGTTGAGCGAAAACACCCGCTGGAGCTTTTCGCTCGGGGACATGCGCCGGTAGCCTTCGATCAGAAAGCGCTCGGCTTCGGGCGACGTATCGGAAGGGCCCATGCTTCTCCGGCCAACGGGGTTCGACGATCGGGAACACGGCGGCGCTTCAACATCACGCGCGCGGCTCGACTTCACAACCACCGTCAACGGTCCGCGGCCGGCATTCTGTCCAGCACGCGCAGGTCCTCCGCCGCGTTCACAAGCGGACGGGAGCGCGCGCAGAAGGTGGTGTAGATCCGCCCATCCTGATCGCGCAGCGCGTAGACCAGGTACTCCGCACCGGCCTGGAAGACGACGCCGCACGGATGCGCATCGCGCACGACGATGCTCTCGGAGAAGGAGCCCTTCCACGTGCGGGTGATGCGAAGCGTGACTGGTTGCCCGCGTTCGGCGCCGATCTCCCCCACGTGCGTCACCACGCCCGAGAACACCGCCTCCGCCCGTGCGTAGGAGATTTCCGGCGAACGGATGGCGCACGAGCAGAATGCCGCACCCGTGCAATCGGGCGCGCCGGCCAGCATGAGCCACAGCGTGAGGATCGGGAGAATCATGGGATTCCGGATGAGGAGATGCGCCGGTCCCAAAACGCGCCGTGCCGGTCACTCATGACCAGGCGCCGACGTCAGATCACCTCGGCCTGCACGCTCGCGGGGAGGCCGAGGAACGCGCCGTGCCGGTCCGCGGCGGCCTGCAGCGCCTGCATCTGCGCGTCGTCGAATTCCATCCGGAGCGCGACCTGGAACGTGACCGCCCGCTTCGTCAGGGTGCGCTTCCAGTGCCCGGCCAGCTGCGAGTCCAGGAGGAGGGCGCCGTTGTAGATGGCGCGGTCCACCAGCGACGGCCGCACGCCCGACTGGTCGCAGAAGCCGCGGCTTTCGCCGTAGCCCACGAAGTACTCGTCCAGCCCCTGCAGCAGGTGCACGCGAGGCGAAGGCACCCGCGTCGCTTCCTCGTGCGGGGCGGACCAGAAGGATCGTCCCTCGATCTCCCGGTGCTCCAGCCGCGGGGCCGCCATCTCCAGGCCGCGCTGGATGTCGGCGAGCGGAAGGCTGCTCCAGAAGCGCATGTCCCTTTCCGTCGCGGGCCCGCGGCTGGTGAAGTAGCGAACCACCAGCTCCGCCAGCGCCTCGTCGCGGCCGCGCGGCGGTCCGTCGGGCACCCGCTCGTCGAACAGGGCGTACGTGTGCTGCCGGCCCTTGAGCGGGCCGCTGCAGATGACGCAGTCCAGCTCGGCGTCCATCAGGATGTACGCCATCCCCAGCCCCTTCGCGGCGATCCCCTCGCGCTCCAGCACGCGCTGCAGCTCGCCGCGCGTGAGATGGTTGCCGCCGCGCAGCGCATCCACCAGCAGGCGACGGGCTTTCGTCCGCACGCCGTCGTCCAGCCCGGTCTGCCGATAGTAGTAGGCGTTCTGAGCGTGCACCCGCGGCGCGGTAAGCGCCTGCATCCACCGGATGTCCGCCGGCAGCACGAAGTGCCAGGTGGGCCGCAGCATGTGCGTGCGCAGGATGGCCCCTTCCGCCATCGCGCGGTCGACGTCCGCGTCCACCGCGCCGCGCGAGCGCTCGCCCAGCGACCACTTGGCCGGCCCGTAGTCCTGCGACTGCACCGCCGCCAGCCACC
>DASQBH010000659.1:0-9701 GCA_035635315.1 Longimicrobium sp. | reverse complement strand
GGGGGCGAGCTCCTGCGCCCAGAGGCAACGGCTCCGGCCCGCATCCGCACCCGCCAGCTCACTTCTCCGTGCCTGCCGCGGGGGCGAGTTGCAGCCAGCCCGTGCGCAGCTCGGGCGGGGTGTTCGGGAGTTGCGGGGTGGGGTCCGCCGGGGTGATGCCGTAGCTGGCCGGCGCGCCGCCGTCGAGCTGGATCCACGACCAAGCCCCGCTCTTCTGCGCCGGCTGCGGCATCACTACCTGCGCCGGGCCGGACGCCGGGAGCTGCAGGCCGCTGAGCAGCGGCCCGACGCGGAACGTCACGCTAAGGTTGGAGAGGGCCGCCACGATGAAGCTCTGCGGGACCGCGAGCGATGTCACCGGCAGAATCCCCGTGAAGGCGTTCACCGGCGACCGCGGGTCCGCCAGGATGGTCAGGTAGGCGGAGCTGGTGCCCTCGAGCTGGAGCTGCAGGTAGCTCCCCGGCCCGATCGGCGCGATGTACGGGTCGCTCGCCTCCGGCGGCGCGAAGACGGCGTGGAAGCGCCCGTAGTCCGTATCCACGAAGTAGCCGATGGTACCGTCGTCGCGCAGCGCCGCGTCGCCCAGCCGCACGCCGAAGCGGTACGTGGGGAAGTCCGGCGGGACGGGGTCGAAGTGTTCCCAGCTCGGGTCCGTCTGTGGCGGGCCGTCCAGCCGGAGCCGCAGCAGCGTGCGCACCAGCACCAGCGGCCGCCCCACCAGCGCCGAGAGGTACTGGTCGTCGTGCGCGCCGAGCGGGTCGATGGTCGCGAGCGTCTCGTCGATGACCCGCAGGAGCGCCGTGAACGCCGCCGCGCCCGCGTCGCGCACCCCGGCGAGGAACCTGGCGAGGTTCGGGAAGTCCTCCTCCAGCGAGGCGATGCTCGGGTAGGCGCTGTTTGGCGCCGGGAACCAGTCCACCACCAGCTCCGACCCGTCGTTCATCACCACGTACACCTCGCCGAGCGCGCCGCCCGCGGGGTCGTAGCACGCGAGCGCGTGGTCCAGGTGATTGGGGAGGATCCACGCGCAGATCGGGTTCACCCCCGCGTCCAGGTCCAGGATCGCGCCGTCGTTCGTCGCCGAGACGAAGTCCAGGTCCAGCCGCGCGGGCTGCAGCAGGCGCGGCGTCGTCTGCACCAGGGTGTACTCCGGCTCCGGCAGGGCCGGCCCCGTCCCGGGCAGCATCTCCGGCACCCGCACCGGCGCGAACTCCCGCCAGGTGAGAGGGTTCACGAGCTCCACGCCCTGCCCGAAGCGGTCCACCACCGTCACCGCCTCGAAGTAGAACTGCCCCGCGCGCAGCTGCTGGAAGTGCGTGGGCGGCCACCTTCCGAACGGGACCGTGGTGGGGCCGGCGATCGGGATGGCGGTGGCCGCCCCGGCCGTCAGCGTGGCCATGGTCACGTCCGGCGGGTAGAGCACCTGCGTGGCGTCGGGCGAGCGCAGGCTCGTGGTGTGCCGCAGCTGGAGCTGGTCGTTGAAGCCGCTCAGCGACTGCGCCAGGAAGTCCCACCCCTCGCGCGTGGCGACGAACGCCTCCAGCGCGGCCAGGTCGGCGTCCGGGTTGTTCCGCAGGGAGTCGTCGATGCGGTTCTCCAGGTTGACGCTGCAGGAGGGGGTGAGGAACGTGCGCCCGGAGAGCGCGAAGAGGCCCGTGGGGTCGGCGCCGGTGCCGGTCCAGTCGAAGTCGGTGCCGTCGAAGTCCCAATTGGCGGCGCCGTCGGTCTCGAAGGGAATGGGGCAGAACTGCACCTGCCAGAGCAGGAAGAGCGGCGACCAGGGCTGGGCCCAGGCGCCGGGAAGGAGCGCCGGGAGGGTGCCGATGTTGGCCTCGTGCGCCTGCATCACCTCCTGCACCTGCAGGATCACCGTAGGGTCGGTGGTGCCGAGCGCGACCGCCGCGACCATGGCGGCATCGTTCGGGTCCAGGAAGAAGAGCTCGTCCACGAGCGACGCCACCACCGGCGGGACGGCCCCCAGCTCCGGCGCCGGGATGTGCCCGGCCATGGTGGCGGTGGTGATCGGCGCGCCGTCGTAGGTGAAGCCGGTGACGAGCTGATCGGCGAAGCGGCAGGGGAGCGGGCTCGGCTCGTCGACGATCGACGGCGCCCCGGCGCCGGCCACCACGATCACGGGATCGTTCGCCTCCGCGAACGGGGGCAGGTCGCCTCGCCGGAGCTGCCATGCCGCGGGCAGCTGGTGCGCGGCGGCGTACCTGGCGGCCGACGCCGCGAGCTCCTCCGGGGTGTCCCCCCAGGGGATGGCGGCTCGCAGGTCGGCAAGGTGCTGCATGGCCGCGTACACCTGGTTGACCAGGCTCCCCTGGACCGCAGGGTCGAGCGCCGCGTCGTAGTCCTCGGGGTACCCCTTCGGCTTCTTCGGCTGCCCCGCCGCGTTCCCCCGCTTCCACCACATCACGTAGAGCTGCCACTGCTGCGCCGCCAGCTCGCGCGCGGCCGCGTCGTAGTCGGCCTGGGCCCGGTTGAGCGCGAACAGCCAGGGCGGGTCGCCCTCCCCCGGGCCCCCGTCCGCGGCCACGATCTCCCAGACGTATCCCCCCGGGTACGCGCCGAACCACGCCCGCTCGATGGCCGCGGCCAGCAGCCCCGCGCCGTCCGGGCGGTCGAGGAGGCGGAGGAGGTCGTACTGGAAGGCCTGCAGCAGATCGGGGTCGGCGGGCGGGTCCGGCTGGGTGCCGACGAGCGCCGTCAGCGCGTCGATGGCGGTGTTCCCCACGGCCAGGGTGTTGGGGGTGTGAAGGAGGTCGGGCGCGGTGGCCGGGTCCGCCGTGGCGCTCCACTCCAGGCCAAAGACGAACCCCTCGTACACGCTGACCTCCGCGCTTTCGCCGCCGCTCACGGACCAGCCGAGCGAGGCGGCGAAGTCCGCGAAGCTCCTGGAGGCCGGGTTCCAGCCGGCCAGGATGTCCGCCGCCGGGTCGGAGTACCACCCGGCCACCAGGTAGCTGAGGACCTCGCCGTCGGCGACCCCCGCCAGGTCGTCGTGCAGGGAGAAGACGTTCAGGGCGTACGGCTGGTACATCGAGAAGTGGAGGTTCCCCGGGGCCACCGCGGTGAGGAAGAGCGGGGCGGTGCCGCGCTCGCTCCAGCCGGCGAGCGGCAGGGCGGTGCCGATGCGGGTGGCCATCGTCGCGGCGGCGGGGTCCGCCCAGGACGACGAGGCCGACGCGGGGGTGTCCGGGTCCAGGAAGTCGCTCTCCACGATCCACGCCGTGGCCGTACGCGCCGCGAGCGGACCGCTGTAGCGGACCACCACCCAGCGGTTGGGAACGAGCGGAAAGGTGGTGGTGGAGGCCGCGGCGTCGTGCGTGCCGTGCCGCAGCGCGGCGGGAAGCCGCCAGTGCAGCCACACGCCGTCGTTCGCGGGGTCGGTCGCCCAGGCGAGGTCGGTGTCGAAGGGCTTCGGCTCGGGGCTGTCGTAGTTCACCAGCGCCTGGTAGTTCAGGGTCCAGCGCTGGAAGTTCCGCTCCCGCACCCGGGCGTTCACCAGCAGCGCCTGCAGGTCGACGGGGACGACGAGTGGGGACGGGGCGGGCATGCGCGGCTCCTACAGCGGCGGGTTGAACGAGACCTGCTCCGGCACCAGGAACAGCTCGGTGGCGAAGAGGGCGGGGGTCACGGGGGTGCCGAGCGCATCGCCCAGGGCGGCGGCCAGCGCGCCGACGTCCAGCACGCGGCCGCCCCCCGGACGGAGGTGGGCGGCGGCGTCGAGGGTGCGGCCCAGGCGGACGCCGTTGCCGTCGCGCAGCTCGACCAGGCCGCCGTCCTCCACGCCGAACCGCAGCCCGTGCCACGGCTCGCTTATGGTGACGGTCCGCGGCACGCCGTCGAAGAGGACCAGCAGGACGTTGGCCGAGAGCGCCTCCATCCGCAGCACCGGCACCGCCCCGTCGTCGCCCCGGATCACCATGCCGGGCCAGCCGGCGACCAGCGCCGAGCGGATCAGCAGCCCCGACCAGGCCCGGGGCGCTTCGCCCGGCACGAAGCCGAGCCGCGGCAGGCGGCGCCGCCGGGCGCGGACCCTCCCCGCCTCGACGCGCACGCGGCGGTGCACCGGTCCGCGCAGGATGCCGACGAGCGTGGCGTCGGCGCTGTCCTGGATCCCGATGGCCAGCGCCCCGTCCAGGAGCGCGTCCGTCCACCCGGGGTCCACGTAGAAGAAGCGGATCGACTCCACCGGGAGCATCCGCGGGTCGGGGATCAGGTGCTCGAACGGCACGTTCTCGAAGAGCGCGAGCTGCGCGAGCCACTGCACCACCCCGTCCATCTCCTCCCCCGCGGCGAAGTCCCCGGCGTACCGCGCCACGTCGGCGCGCGCCAGCAGCCCCCGCAGCGCGGGCTTTGCCCGGCGGGATGGCCGCGCGGGCGGCGCGCCCCCGGTGTGCAGGCTCGCGAAGGCGCGCCCCAGCTGCCGCGGCAGCGCGCCCTCCATCAGCGAGCGGACGTGCCGGCGGGTGAGGCCGCGCTCGGCCAGCCGCTCCAGCGGAAGGTGGTCGAAGCGCCCCGAGGCCAGCCGCTCGGCCATGGTCAGCAGGTCCGTCCGGAGCCGCGCGCGCGCGCCGACCAGGGCGGTGGCGAAGGCGCGGTCGGACAGCGCCATCGCCCGCCCCAGCTCCCACGCCGCGGCGTAGCTGAGGTCGAACACCCCCTCCTCCTGCACGTAGATCGTCAGCTCCGACGAGGAGACGTACGCGCCCGCCGCCGGGGGCGGGAGCGGCGGCGGCACCACGGCGGTGAAGGGCCCACGGTACCAGGCGAAGGTCCGCTCGCCCGTGGCGGTGCCGTAGGCCAGCGGCACGTATCCCTGCCGCAGGGCCGCCGGCGCCGAGGGCGGGGCGGGGATCGCCGGGAGGAGGGCGGCCGGGTCGGCCCCGCCGTCCTCCTGCGCCACGAAACCCTCCAGCAGCTCGCGGAAGCTTCCCCCCGCCTCCGGGCTGGCGGCGTACGACCAGCTCGCGAGCACGGCCATCCGCACCGCCTCGTACGGCTCCCCCACGGTGCCGTCCAGCCGGTCGGCGAACCCCTCCACCGACACCAGGAACACGTAGTTGCGCGTGCCGGCGCCGTCGGCCACGGTGCAGTCGGGAAAGCGGTTGGAGAGCAGCACCGCGTACCACCCCTCCTCGGCGGCGTCCGAGGCGGCCTGGCTGGCGGTGTCGGTCTCGCGGACGTGCGCCAGGTAGCGGAGCTCGCCCAGCCGCGGCATCGCGGCGTTGAACACGCCGGCCGGCACCACCACGCTCTGGCAGGTGCCCGCGCGCACGTCGGGCGGCACGGTGGCGGGGTCGATCGCCGGCCGGAGCGTCACGCCGTCCGGCGCCAGGAGCTCGTCCACGGTGGAGGTGCGCACCAGCGCGCCCGTCGCGGGGTCGGGAACGATCTCCCCGGCGGTCAGCGTCACCAGGGCGAGCCAGGGAACGCCGCGGTCTCCGGCCACCATCAGCCGCTCCCAGGGGAGTGCGCGGGCGTTCAGCACCACGGTGGCCACGGCGCTCTGCTCACCCTGCAGCACGTCGCCGAAGGGCGCGCTGCTGCCGTCGGGCGGAAAGAGCTCCCCCACGTCGCCGGGGTCGAGCGAGAACTGCGGCGCGCGCACCTGGAAGCGCTGCCGGGCCTCGGGGAAGTATCCGCCCGTGTCGAGCCCGGGGATCTCCTGCGTGAGCGCGATCTCGTACGCGCCGGCCGCGAGCGTGGGGACGAAGTCGTCGTAGAGCTGGATGTCGCCGGCTGGGAGGAGGGGCATCGGAGGTCTCCTGGGGTCACGCGGCGGGGATGAGGAGCGGCTCGGCCGTGAACAGCTCGCCGGCCTCGCGGGCAAAGCGGTCGAGCGCGCCGTTGGCGCCCGGGTCCACCCCCGCCGCCGCCAGCGCGTCGTACAGCGCGCCGCGCGCGGCCACGGTGGCGGGCGCCATGATCCCGCCCTCGATGAGCGCGATGGTGTTCTCCCCCGCCACCGGCGCGTCGCGCGACGCCGGCTGCCCGGGCGCGATGGGGATCACTCCGGGGGTGAGCGCGACGAAGCCGAGGGCGTCGGCCACGCTGATCGTTCCCGGCGTGGCGCCCAGCGCGGCCGGAGGCGGGACGACATCCAGGCCGGCGAGCTGGTCGGGAACGAGCTGCTCGTCGCCGGGCTCGAGCCTGCTGCCGTCGCCCGCGCCCCAGAGCGCCTTGGGGCCCGCCGCGGTGGCGGGCGCGAAGCTCCAGCCGTCGTAGTCGACCTCCGCGCCGTCCAGCGTCACCCAGAGGCGGTGCCGCGAGGTGAGGCCGGAGCGCTGCATGGGCCGGATGTCGAGCAGGCGGTCGTCCTGGCGCAGCGGCGTGGTGCTGTCCTTCCCCACGTAAAGCTCCGTCGCCGGCACCGCGGCGTGGGAGGTGAAGGCGAAGCCGTTCCCGCGCACGTGCCACACCGGCGGGTCGTCCGACGCCGCGGTGTCGGGAACCGGCTGCGCGGCCAGCCCCCCCGTGGCGGCGAGGGTGAGGGCGTTCCGCGGCGGGGGGAGGAGGGTGGTGAACTCCTCCCAGCCGAGCGGCGGCGGGTTGTCCGTGCGGTCCGCGCCGAAGGCCACGGTGAAGGAGATCACGTACCAGTACACGTGCACCCGGCCGCCGGTGGGGGGGCCCCACAGGTCCAGCGTGGCCGCCAGCTCCACCCGGAGCGTCACGCTGGTGACGAGCAGGTCCAGCGTGTACGACGCGCCGATGCTCACGCCGATGGACGCGGTGAAGTGGAACGGGTGCCACCAGAGGACCATGTCGGCCCAGGCGGTGAGCCACGCCTGGAGGGCCCCGTCGTGGAAGTTCACCGCCAGCCCGCCCCCGGCCATCAGGGCCGAGGGGGTGACGGCCAGGTACGCCGACCCGCTCACCGAGACGTTGGCGCCCAGCGACCAGCTGAAGCCGACCGGCGGCTCGCTGGGGTACCAGTCCGGCGCCTCGAAGTTGGGGTTGTAGCCGCCCAGCGTGATCACGAAGTCGCCGGTGTGCTCGGCTCCGAACCAGAGGTAGAAGGCGAACCCCCCGCTCAGCACGCAGTCGCGGTCCAGCAGGAACGACGCGGGGGTCAGGTTGCCGGCGATGCCGAAGAATCCCAGGGAGGGCTGCAGCACCGCCTCGAGCTCCAGCTGGAGCTCGGCGTACGGCGTGCCGCTCCCCCGGGGGAAGGTGGCGGTGGTGACGCCCAGCAGCTCCAGCGTCAGGTCCCGGCCGGCGAAGTCCGCCACCAGGAGGGCGGTGGAGTAGAAGAGCTCGTAGCTGGTGAACTGCACGCCGGCCGCGAGCCAGGTGCGGCCGAGCGCGGGCGCGACCCACGGTGCCGGCCCGCCCGTGAGCCTCGCCAGCGCCTCCACCGGGGTGGCCCCGATCCCCCCCGCGGCGAGCCCGCCCACGAGCGGGCAGTCGATCACCTCCTCCTGCCCGGGGGTGCGGAAGGCGCTGTTGTAGCCGAAGCCGGCCAGGATGCCGGTGACGTAGAACGCCGGAGGGCCGCCGAAGCCGCCGGTGGCCTGCCCGAAGACGAAGAGCGACGGCCGGCCCTCCACGTCGGCGTACGAGCCGTACGCGAGCAGCGAGTAGCTCCCCGTCTTCACCACCACGGAGCCGTCGTACTCGAAGCTCACCCCCGGGGCCGGCGACGGCGCGAGCATGAAGCCCCCGCCGATCTCCAGCGGCGGCCGCCGGAAGTCGAGCCCGATCCCCTGCAGCGCGAAACGGGGCGCGAAGGTGGTAACCGGGGTGGTGATGGAGGCGCCCACCAGCGCGAGCGTCATCCCGCCCAGGCTCACCGAGGCGTCGAGCGCCACCCGCAGCGCGCCCTCCTGGTAGCGGAGCCCCGCGCGGCTGAAGGTGACGGGGCCGAAGGTCTTCTGCAGGTTGAACCAGACCGTGCCGTCCGAGGCGGCGGGCGGGGTGGCGGTCACGCTCCCGGGGCTCGCCCCCTGCGCGGGGCCCACCGTGGTGGTGAGCGCGGTGCTCTCCGCGCCGGCCACCCCCAGGGCGACCGGGAAGCGCGTCCCGCCGAAGTCCAGCACCGCCGACAGGCCGAACCGCGCCTGCATCCCGGTCGCGGGGAGGGCGGGGTAGCCCGCCGGGATCAGCGGGTCGACCGCCGCCGCCCGCTCCGCGGTGATGTCGCCGGACGAGACGATCACGGTGAGGGCGTCGATCGCCGCGGTCTCGGAAGGCGCGAGCACCTCGCCCAGGACCGGCAGGTTGGAAAGGTCGATGGAGCCGGGGATCGCCAGCGCCGCGAACCAGGCCGTGGCCCCGCCCGAATCGTCCGCCACGAACACCGCCTGCCCGTACGTCTTCGATTCTGCGGTCACCACCAGGACCCGGTCGGTGAAGTCGTAGGTCAGGCTCGCCGCGGTGAGGTCCAGCTCCAGCCCCTCCGGCACCGGGGGCGCCGGCATCCCCAGCATCTCCGCCAGGTCGCCGAAGGTGAGCACCGCCTGCTCGTCGGTGGCCGTCCAGGTGGCGGTGAGCGTGGTCCTCTGGTCGGTGGCGAAGTCCACCAGGAAGTACGACTCGCTCACCCACAGGTATCCCAGGAACTGCGTTTGGGTGACCTCCACCCCAAAGTCGGCGGTGGCGCCCGCGATCTCCAGGGTGGAGCCGCACTTCAGCGAAAAGGCCTCCGTGGCGGTGTTGAAGCCAACCTGTAGCGAGGTGAGGACGAGGTCCGGCGCGTTCGCCGGGAGCTCGAGTCCGAACAGGGCAGCCACCTCACCGGCGAACGTGGTGAGGTCGATGCTCACCGGCAGCGCCGTGCCGACGAAGAACTGCCAGCCGCCCGTGCCCGTGTCGAACTCGGCGAGGCCGAACAGCGTCTCGCCGGCGAACGCGAACTCGGCCGTGATCCGCCCGGAAAGCCCCGCCGGGCCGTGCGTGATGTCGAACCCGAGAGACGTCAGCGACAGCGGGGCAGGCCCCAGCGAGAACGTCCAGTCGTCGGTGACGGTGGCCTGGAAGCGGTAGGTCTTTCCCGGACCATCGCCGAAAAGCTCCAGCGCCGTGCAGGTGATCGCGGGCATGGAGACGGTGTCGCCCACCGCGGCCGTGACCAGCGCCTTCAGGTCCATGGTCGAGCCGGGCGCGAGCACGCATGCGAACGACAGATCGGGGAAAAGCACGGACGCGCCGAGCGTTCCGCCCGACACGGTGGCACTGGCGGCCACGCTGGCCGTCACGTACGCCAGGTCGCCGTTCGCGTCCAGGTACCCAGCGGGGAGGAAGGTGAAGGTGACGCCCAGTCCATCGAAGGTGATCAGCTCGCCGAACGGCTGGTAGGCGGTCGCCGCGGCGAAGGTGACGGTCGCGTCGGCGCTCACCAGCACGCCGGCCGCAGGGAAAACGAGGACCTCGACGCCGGCGAGCTGGAGGCCGTCGAGCGGCGGGAAATCGCCCGCGGCCGGGAGCTGCCCGTCGAGGCTGCCGCCGATGAGCGACGCGATCTCGTCCAGGGTGATCTTTTGGCCGGGGGGCGCGCTTCCATAGATGGACAGGAGCTGAGTGGCCGCCCCCTGCTGGCGCGCGACCACCGGGAAGGTGAAGCCGTCCTTCACCACGTCGGCCTCGAGTTGCACCACGCTGGCGACCACCACCGGCGCGTCGGCCGTGAACTGCAGGGCCACGCTGGCGAGCGCGATGGAGAACGGGAAGGTGAATCCGCCGACCGCCACACC
>DASQBH010000658.1:0-2224 GCA_035635315.1 Longimicrobium sp. | reverse complement strand
GCCGGAGCTGCACCAGTCCATCGTGGAGGTGGGGACGAGCGTGTGCCGCACGCCGCAGGAGGTGCGCACCGAGCTCAAGCGGCTGCGGGGGATGGTGATGGGGCTGGCCGCCCGCAAGAACCTCAAGGTGGTGGCGGCCGGCACGCACCCGTTCAGCAGCTGGATGACGCAGGAGATCACGCCGCTGGAGCGGTACATCGGGGTCAAGCAGGACATGCAGGACCTCGCCCAGCAGCTGCTGATCTTCGGGACGCACGTGCACGTGGGGATCGAGGACCCCAACTTCCTCATCGACGCGATGAACGTGTCGCGCTACTTCATCCCCCACCTGCTGTGCCTGAGCAGCAGCTCGCCCTTCTGGATGGGGCTGCACACGGGGCTCAAGAGCTACCGCAGCGTCATCTTCCGCAACTTCCCGCGCACGGGCGTGCCCCGCATCATGCGCGGCTGGGGCGACTTCGACGAGCTGATGGAGACGCTGGTCAAGACGAAGTGCGTCCCCGACGGCAGCAAGATCTACTGGGACCTGCGCCCGCACCACGCGTTCCCCACGCTGGAATACCGCTTTCTGGACGTCTGCACGCGGGTGGAAGAGGCGGTGTGCGTGGCGGCCATCCTGCAGGCGGTGATCAAGAAGCTGTGGAAGCTGCGGCGCGACAACATGACCTTCCGCGTCTACGGCGCCGACCTCATCGAGGAGAACAAGTGGCGCGCGGTGCGATACGGGCTGGACGGCAACCTGATCGACTTCGGCAAGCAGGAGGAGTGTCCGGCCAAGGGGCTGATCCGCGAGATGCTGGAGTGGTTCGTGGACGACGTGGTGGACGACCTGGGCACGCGCGCCGAGGTGGAGTACGCCTTTCGCATCATGGACGAGGGAAGCAGCGCCGACCGCCAGATCGCCGTCTACGAGCGCACGGGCGACCTGAAGGCCGTGGTGGACCACCTGATCGCGGAGAGCGAAGAAGGCGTGCTGCAGCCCTCAGCGCCTGCAACGGCGGGCGTCCAGGCATAGCCCCGCACGACTGGCTCGGACGCCACCCCACAGTCCGGAAAAGGTTGGGGTACAGAGGAACAGACAAAAGCCAGAGGAACAGAGGAAATGCATCTCCCTCTGTATCTCTGGCTTTTCTCTGTTCCTCTGTACCCCTCGCAGTTTGCCGGATTTTCTGATGATGTGGGCCTGGAGGAAGCGCGCCATCCGTTCTCCCGGGCCGGCCCGACGATCCCGTAGCGCGGCTTATTCCGGGGCGTCCGGCCCTTCGCCGGGCGCCTCGCGCGCAAGGTCCAGCGCGCGCAGCCGCTTCTGCAGGCTCTGGCGGTGCAGGTCCAGCGCGCGGGCGGTGGCGCTCACGTTGCCGCCGTGCCGCTCCAGCGCCGCGGCCAGAAAGCGCCGCTCCCACGCGTCCATCGCCCGGTCGCGCGCCTCGGCGAACGGCAGGTCCGCCAGGGCGGCGTCCACCGGACCCACGGGCGCGCGGCTCTCCGCCAGCTGCGGCGGCAGGTCCCGCGGCTCGATCTGCTCCCCCTCCGCCATCACCGCCGCGCGCTCCGTCGCGTTCCGCAGCTCGCGCACGTTTCCCGGCCAGTCGTACGACAGCAGCAGCCGGCGCGCGCCCTCGCTGAAGCCCCGCACCTGGCGCCCGTACTTCCCCGCGAAGTGGGCCAGGAAGTGCAGCGCCAGCGGCACCACGTCCTCGCGCCGGTCGCGCAGCGGGGGGATGTGCAGGGGAATCACCTGCAGCCGGTAGAGCAGGTCTTCGCGAAAGGCGCCGCTGGCCGCCATCTCGTCCAGCGGGCGGTTGGTCGCGGCCACCACGCGCACGTCCACCGCCACCGGCTTGGTGGATCCCAGCCGCGTGATCTGCCGCTCCTCCAGCGCGCGCAGCAGCTTGGCCTGCGCGGCGGGGGCCAGGTCGCCCACCTCGTCCAGGAACAGCGTGCCGCCGTCCGCGGCCTCGAACAATCCCTCCGCGTCGCGGTCCGCGCCCGTAAAGGCGCCGCGCACGTGGCCGAACAGCTCGCGCTCCACCAGCTCGCCGGGGAGGGCGGAGCAGTTGAGGGCCACGAAGGGAGCCGTGCGGCGCCGGCTCTCGTCGTGCAGCGCCCGGGCGACCAGCTCCTTGCCGGTGCCGCTCTCGCCGGTGACGAGCACGGTGGCGTCGGTGGGCGCGGCGCGGCGGATGACGCGCACCGTCTCGCGCAGCGCCGCCGAGTCGCCGAT
>DASQBH010000657.1:0-8966 GCA_035635315.1 Longimicrobium sp. | reverse complement strand
GCCGCCCCGCGGTGCTGAAGGTGTGCGTAAAGGCGCAGGTCACAAAGCCGCCGGCGTCCACCCAGATCCCCGCGGCGCGGTCCTCGGCCACGCCGTCCACGTACAGCGCGCAGTCCGCCCGCGCGCCCACCTGCCCGTTCGCTTCGAACACGTACGCCGTAAGCGCCAGGGGCGAGCCGTCGCGCACCAGCGTGGGCTGGCCGAACATGAACACGCGCAGGTCCGGCCGCAGCAGCACGGGAACGGTGGCCTCCACCACGTCCGTGCGGTTGGGGTCGATGCCGGTCACGTTGGCCTGCACCGCCAGCGTGGCGCCCCAGCCCAGGCCGGTGTAGCTCTGCACCACGCGCGGGCCGCTGAGCCCGTTGTGGCTGATCTCGAAGATCTGCCCGCCGTTGGCGTCGGTGGCCCTGGTCTTCACCTTCTGGATGCTGCCCTGCGCGGAGGACGCCGGATTCGCCGGCGCCGCCCTGACCTCCAGCTCGGTAACGCCGTCGCTGCCGCGCAGCGCGAGGGCGGAGATGGCGGCGGAGCCCGCGCGGCCGGTGGACGGCTTGCGTCCCGTATCGGCGTACTTGACGGTGTTGGAGATGAGCTGCGCGCCCGACGGAGACGTCGCGAACGCCGGACCGCCGGCCGCGGCGCGGGCGCCGGGCGTGGTGGGCCCGTCGGCGCACGCGGCGAGGAGGGCGAGCGCGGCGGCGGCCGCCGTGCGGATGGAGAGGGTGCTGCTGTGCATCGTGAATCTTCCGCTCTGTGTACTGCCGGACTGCATGCCGGCCTGGGCCTTCCAGGGGCCCGGGGGGAATGGCGGCGCGGGCGAAAAGACGGGGCGCGAAGCCATCCGTCTGCTTCGCGTCCCGGTCCCGCATCCATCGCGTTCACCATGTGCCGTAGAGGAAAGGCACGCGGCGCGCCGGAATCCCCGAATCTCGTAAGTGATTCCGGGCCAATCGATTGACCGTTCATCCCGGGACGAGCGGCTGTAGCGAAACGGGGAACGTGTGTTTCATGGCGCGACAGATGACATCATCGCATACGGTGGAGCAGGGGGCACCGACGCGAAGAACGGCCACGGCGGAATTCCGCCGTGGCCGTTTTCCATCACCGCATCCGCCGGGAGCGGGTTAGCGGCGGGTGACCACCTGGATGCAGCTCCGGTTGTTCGCCAGGTTGCGGTCCGGGAGCAGCTCGGCGCAGTTGGTGAGGGTTCCCTCCGGTCCCACCACGCCGACGATGATGTCGACGGGAGGGAGCAACACCGTCGCCGACATCGGCACGCCGACGTACCTGCACGACACCAGCTGGCCGCTCGCCGTGCACTGCCACGTGGTCTGCGGGGTGTAGGAAAGGAAGGTCAGCCCCGCGGGAAGCACGTCGGTGAAGGTGGGTCCGGGGCTCGCGGCCGGGACGAAGGTGCCCTGCATCACCGTCGTGCGGATCTGGAAGCGCCCCGTGCCGCCCACCGTCCACGGCGCCTGGAACGCACCCTTCCGGATCAGCAGGTCCGCCTCGATCGGCTGGCCGGGCCGGAGGGCCAGCTCCACGCAGCTCCGGTTGTTCCCCGGGTTCCCGTCCGGGCGCAGCTGCGCGCAGTTGGCGATGTCGCCGGGCGGGCCCACCACCGCCACGGTGATCTGCACGGACGGCAGCGCCTGCCCCGCCGGCACCGCGGGGCCGGTGTACCTGCACGAGACCTGCTGCGCGGCCGCCGTGCAGTTCCAGGACGACTGCGGCGTCCAGGACTGGAACGTCACGCCCGTGGGCAGGAGGTCGGTGAAGGTGGGCCCCGGCGCCGCCGCCGGATTGAACACGCCCTGCACCACGCCGACGTCGAAGTGGAAGGCGCCGGTGCCTCCCACCGTCCAGGGCGCATGCGCGGCCCGCTTGCGGATCAGGAGGTCGACCGTGTCCGCCGTGGTCGAATCACCGCGCAGGAGGGCCACCTCCGCGCAGCCGCGGTTGTTCCCGGGGTTCTGGTCCACGCTCAGCTGTGCGCAGTTGACCACGGCGCCCTGCGGGCCCACGACGTTCACGGTGATCTGCACCGGCGGCAGCACGCCGGGCGCCGCAACCGGCGGCCCATTGTACTTGCACGAGACCTGCTGGCCATTGACGGTGCAGGTCCACGGCCCCTGCGGGGCGTACGACTGGAAGGTCACGCCTGCCGGGAGCAGGTCCCCGAAGGTGGGTCCGGCGGCCAAGACCGGATCGTACGTCCCCTCCATCACCCCGATGCGGATCTGGAAGACGCCCGTGCCGCCGATGGTCCACGGCGCGCGCAGGACGTCCTTGCGGATGGCCAGGTCGGTGGGGCACGGTCGGATGTCCACTTCGGCGCAGCCGCGGTTGTTCTCCGGGTTGGCGTCGGGGCCCAATACCGCGCAGTTCACCACCACGCCCTCCGGCCCCACCACGTTGACGGTCAGGGTGACGGGCGGCAGCGCCTGCCCCGCGGGCACGGGCGGTCCGGTGTACGTGCACGCCACCTGCGCGCCCGACGGCACGCAGTTCCAGTCCGTGCCGCTCCACGAGTGAAAGGTGAGCCCCGCGGGGATCTGGTCCACGAAGGTGGGTGAGGGCGCGGTGAACGGGTTCAGCGTTCCCTGCTGCACGTCCACGCGGATCTCGAACTCCGCGAGCGTCCCCACCGTCCACGGCGGAAACAGGGCTTGCTTGCGGATGCCCAGGTCCAGCGAATCGCCGGAAGTGCCGTCGCAGGGGTGGCAGGGGTCGGACAGCGCCCGCCCCAGTTCCACCGCAGCGCTCCGCGTCCAGGGGCTCGGCCGCACGGAATCCGGCGCCGCGGGCGAGGTGGGGCCGAAGGTGGCGGTGTTGTGGATGGGCCCGCAGGCGTCCACCCGGGCCTGGTAGCAGATCTGCGGCGATTCGTTCGCGGTGAACTGCACCTCCAGCGCGAACGGCGGCGCCGCGCCCTGGCCCGTGTACGTGGGGGTGAACTCCACCGTCAGCGTGTGGTGGGTAGCGTACGGGATGGAGGCGATGGAGTAGCTGTTCGCTCCCGTGACGGCGATGGTCTGCAGCACCGCCCCCGTGGCCGTGTTGCGCACGATGATGGTGCCGCCCGAGAGCTGGATCGGCCGGTTGCGGATGACGATCTGCGACCAGCCGAGCTGCGTCGGCTTGTCCCGGCAGAAGAAGTCCATCGGGTCGCCCGTCGTCTGGTACGTCACCGGGCAGCCCAGGCGGCCCTCCTTTCCGTCGAAGCGGTAGATGATCCCGGTATGGCCCAGCACCAGGACGCAGCGGTTGGGGGCCAGCGGATCCGGCGCAAAGCCGTAGTCGTTGGGGGCCGGGACCACCGTCGACAGGTTGGATCCCCACACCGCGTTGCCAGAGGCCGTGCAGAGCAGTGGAACCGTCCCGGTCATCTCCAGGCAGAGCGGGGGATTGTTCCAGCGGGCAAAGATGACGCGGTTGGGCCCTGCCCCGGGACCCAGCTCCATCGACGTGAAGGCGAGGCAGGCGGCGATCGTGCACAGCGGCCACGCGCTCAACGCCGTGAGGTTCACGACGTTTCCCACCGCATTCCAGCACGCCGGGCCCGTGTTGGCCGGCAGGCTGGCCATCAGCCTGCCATCCGAGGTGTACAGGCAGACCGCGCCCGCGCCGGGAATGGGGTGCAGGTCGTGCCCCTGCTGTGGATGTCCCGCGGGCGGTGCGCCCGGGTCGTAGGCGGTGTGGATCGAGCTCCACCCCGGACAGACCATGGCCGGGCCGCTGGTGCCCAGGGTCACGCACTGAACGTAGTTGGAGCCGCCGCCGACGCTCACGTAGACCCGTGACGGTACGGGGCCGGCCTCGAAGGCCAGGTCCATGAACTGCGTCATGCTGGCCGCAATGTGACCCGGAGCGGTCACCACGCCCCCTGCCGGCCAGTTCCCGCAGGTGACGCCGGTGCCCGGACCCCCCGCCATGTCGTAGCAGTACAGTCGGTTCTCGACGGCGATCAGCACCCGGCTGGTTCCGGGCACGCCCAGCACGCCCGCCATCTGTGCCGAAGCCAGGGGGTACGATGGATCCACGACGATGCCGGACCCGGTGCCGGCGCGCTGAAAGGAGCAAGGCTGCTCGACGGCCGTGTCCCAGCAGCCCAGCCCGGCATAGGCGGTATTCGCGACCCGCTGTACCGCGGGATAGTAGATGTACCGCTGCTGGACGACGGCAGCTTCGAAGTTGAACAGCGTGGCCAGGTCGTCGCTCGCGCTGATGTTGCGGGGAAAGCCGGGGCAGCGTACGAGCGACACCGCGTTCCAGCAATCGATCCGTGCGCGGTTGGTAAAGCTGTCTTCGTGGTGAAAGACAGCGTAGACGTTGCCGCTCGTGGCTCCAGGGATGGGATACATCCCGTCGCCGCCCGGCGAAGGGTTGGTGGAGGCGCTGCCGCCGCCGACCGGGAGCTGGAACGAGAGCATGCTCGCACCCGCCGGGGCGGTGTACGTGGTCTGGTTGGCCGGCTTGGGGTAGGGCGGATTGGGGTGCGCCGCCCAGCCCGGCGGCAGCACCAGCGAGCCGGGCACGTAGCTCTGGTTGGGCGACAGCACGTCCACGATCCCGGTGGCGGGAACGCTGCCCGGCCCCTGCGCCTGCGCCGTCAGCACGTAGTCGATGCGCTGGCCCACGGTGACCTGGCCGTACACCGGCGTCGCCCCGCCCGGCCGTACGGCCACCGCCTCCTTGGTGAAGGTGGAGGTGACCTCCTGCTGCGCGCGCCCCGCGGACGGACCCAGGGCCAGGCCCGCGACGGCTGCGACGAGAGCGGCCCACCTCGTCGGCATTGTCGTGCTTCTCATTTTTCCGGATCCTGAACGGGTGAATCAAACGGACGAAAAGCGGGAATGATGGGGTGACCCAAAGGGGCCGGGGCCCGTATGGGGAAGGAAGGTGAGTCGCTCGCGACGTGCCGGTGGCACGCGCGTGCGGGACGGGAAGGACGCCGGTGGAAGCGGAGTGCCGGAGGGGGCGGCGAGGCAGCCCGGCACGGAAGGGAGGGAGAGGTGAAGACGTCCGGACCGGGTGTGCTCCGGTCCGCCGCAACGACCGGACAAGGCACGATCCGGACCGTGTTTGCATCGCGTCCGCCGCCCTGCCGCAAACCCGCTCCGCGCGAAGCAGTTACGGGATGAACATCTGGATCAGCCGCACGCCGCGGGGTGAGACCGTCGTGTCTCGATCGGCGCCCGGCAGCGACATTCCTGTCCCGTTCCGCGGACCGGGTGCAGGTCCGCGCGGCGGCTTGCTCGCACCCCCGGCGCGGAGTACGTTCCCTGCGCTATGAACGTGGATGAACTCAGGGCGCGGGTGGCGGAGGTGCGCGAGCGGATGGATGCCGCGCGGGCGCGCGCCGGGCGCACGGACGAGGTCACGCTGGTGGCGGTGACCAAGACGCACCCGGTGGACGTGGTCCGCGCCGCCATCGCAGCCGGGATCGCCGACGTGGGCGAGAACCGCGTGCAGGAGATGGACGACAAGGTGGCCGAGGTGGGCCGCGGCGCCGTGCGCTGGCACCTGATCGGCCACCTGCAGCGCAACAAGGCCGCGCGCGCCGTCGCCATCGCCGACCTGGTGCACTCGCTGGACTCCCTTCGCCTGTCGGAGGCGCTCTCCGCGGAGGCGGTCAAGGCGGGCGTCACCGTCGCCGCGCTGGTGCAGGTGAACACGTCGGGCGAGGAGAGCAAGTTCGGCCTGTCGCCGGAGGAGGCGGTGGACGCCATCGGGCGGATGGCGGAGCTGCCGGGGCTGCGGCTGGAGGGGCTGATGACGATGGCGCCGTTCACCGACGACCAGGCCGTCATCCGCCGCACCTTTGCCGGCGCGCGGGAGCTGCGGGACCGTGCGGCGCGGCAGGTGCCGGGGTTCACCGGGCGGCACCTTTCCATGGGAATGAGCAACGACTTCGAGGCCGCGGTGGAGGAGGGAAGCACCCTCGTCCGGGTGGGCTCCACCCTGTTCGGAGAACGCGGGCGATGATCGACCTTACGCCACTGGACGTAAAGAAGAAGAAGGGCGACTTTCGGCGCGCGGTGCGCGGGTACGACACCGGCGCCGTGGACGACTTTCTGGACACGGTCTACGCGCGCATGGAAGAGCTGGTGCGCGAGAACCTTACGCTGGGCGCGCGGCTGGAGTCGATGACGGAGTCCATCGGCAACTACCGCGAGCGCGAGCGGGCCATGAACGAGGCCCTGGTGAGCGCCCAGCAGCTGCGCGAGGAGATGCGCGAGCAGGCCGCCCGCGAGGCGGACCTCGTCCTGCGCGAGGCGCGCGCCGAGGCGGAGCGCATCGTGGGCGAGGCGCGCCGCCAGGCCACCTCCGCCGCCGAGGCGCTGCGCCGCATCCAGGGGCAGCGCGTGCGGTTCCTTCGCCTCTTTCGCCACCTGGTGGAGCGCCAGATCCAGGAGATCGAGGCGGAGGAGGACCGCACCGCCGCGCTGGGCCGCGGCGACGCGGACGAATCCCTCAATTCCGACGGTCAGGGAGGCTGAGTGGCGGAAGCGAGCCTGATGGAACGGATCGGGATGGCGGCCGACGCCATCCGCGCGCGGTCCGCGCTGCAGCCGCGCATCGGCATCATCCTGGGGACGGGGCTGGGCGGGCTGGCGGCGCGCATCCAGGTGGAGGCCGAGATCCCGTACGAAGAGATCCCTGGCTTTCCCCTGTCGACGGTGGAGACGCACACGGGGCGGCTGCTCCTCGGCACCCTGGGCGGCAAGCCGGTGGTGGCCATGCAGGGGCGATTCCACCGCTACGAGGGCTACACGCTGCAGCAGGTGACCTTTCCCGTGCGCGTGATGCGGGCGCTGGGGGCCGACACGCTGCTGGTGAGCAACGCATGCGGGGGGATGCACCCGTTCTGGAGCCCCGGCGACCTGGTGCTGATCGCGGACCACATCAACCTGCTGGGCGACAACCCGCTCATCGGCCCCAACGCCGACGAGCTGGGCCCGCGCTTTCCCGACATGTCGCAGCCGTACGACCAGGCGCTGCAGAAGCTGGCGGTGGAGGTGGCGCTGGAGCGGGGGATCACGCTGCGGCGGGGCGTGTACGTGGCCGTTCCCGGGCCCAACCTGGAGACGCGCGCGGAGTACCGCATGCTGCGGGTGATGGGCGCGGACGTGGTCGGCATGTCCACCGTCCCCGAGGTGATCGTCGCCATCCACGGGGGGATGCGGGTGATGGGGATCTCCATCATCACCGACCAGTGCCTGCCCGACGCGCTGGAGCCCGCCAGCATTGAGCACATCATCGCCACCGCCGGCCGTGCGGAGCCCCACCTGACCGCGCTGGTGGAGGGCGTCGTCGAGCGGTTGTGATGCGCGGCTGATGCAGGGCTGGACCACGGAGCCGCCGCGCGATCAAGAGGTCGCGTGGCGGTTTGTCATTCTGGAGATGGAGCGCTACGGACGATTCGGAGTCCGCCCCCTCCGGGCTCGTAAACCTCGCCCACCTCCCCCAAAACTGCTGGGGGAGGTGGGGGGTGGGGCAGGGAGCGGAGCGCTTTGGAGGGTGTGGTGCGGGATGGTGGGCCGCCCCCCTCCCCGGCCCTCCCCCACAAACTGCGTGGGGGAGGGAGGTGCGACGCACCTTCCGTAGCGGGATCGAATTCTCCCCTCTCCGTGAGGAACGAACGGGGAGGGGCCGGGGGAGGGGCACCTCGCGGGCGCAGTGCGGTCTCCTTCGTCGAGCCTGAAGCGAGCGGACCGCCCCCGTCTGCGACGGGGTGGGCCCTCTCCCCCGCCGGGCCTTTTGCTCGTTCCTCGCAACGGCCGGCGACCCCTCCCCCAAACTGCGGGGGAGGGGTGGGTGTGCCGAGAGTGCAGTGTGCTCCGAACCCGTTCGAAGCGGGATCGAATTCTCCCTCCCCCGCGCAGTTTGCGGGGGAGGGCCGGGGAGGGGGGCGCCGTCGGACGCAGTGCGGTCTCCGTCGCCGAACCCCTATCTGTCGGCAACCCAACCTCCCCAGGGGTTTTGGGGGAGGTGCGAGCCTGAGCGAGCGGAGGGGGCGGACTTCGATGCTCGTCGCCGAACCCCTATCTGTCGGCAACCCAACCTCCCCCAGCAGTTTTGGGGGAGGTGGGCGGGTGGTGCCCGCCCGGAGGGGGCGGACCTCGGAGCCTGCCGAAAGCGCCATTGAATCAGCCCCCGTGTCCGAATCTTCCCCCACTGGTTAACTTGAGCGGTTCTCCCATTCAGTGAAGAAAAGATAAGACCGGACCTGATGAGCAAGTTTCCCGAGCTTCCCCCGACCGTCACCGCGCTGGAAGACCAGGTGCTGGAGCGCTGGCAGGCGGAGGGCACGTTTCGCCAGAGCCTGGAGCAGACGGCGAGCGGCAAGCCGTTCGTCTTCTACGAAGGCCCGCCCACGGCCAACGGGCGCCCCGGCCTGCACCACATGCTGAGCCGGACCATCAAGGACGCCGTCTCGCGCTTCCGCACCATGCAGGGGCGCTGGGTGCCGCGCATGGCCGGGTGGGACACGCACGGGCTTCCCGTGGAGATCGAGGCGGAAAAGAAGCTCGGCATCAACGGCAAGCGCGAGATCGAGGCGATCGGCATCGCCCGCTTCAACGAGGTGTGCCGCGAATCGGTGCTCACCTACACCGACGAGTGGGAGCGCTTTTCCGCGCGCATCGGCTACTGGCTGGACTACAGCAAGCCGTACGTGACCTTTCACCCGGACTACATCGAGTCCGTGTGGTGGCTGCTCAAGCAGATCAGCGAGCGCGGCCTGTTCTATCGCGGCCACAAGATCCTGCCCTACTGCCCGCGCTGCGGCACCGGGCTCAGCGCGGCCGAGGTGGCCCTGGGCTACAAGGACGTCAAGGACCCGTCGCTGTACCTCACCGTGCCGGTGCTGGGCGCGGACGGGCAGCCCGACGGCCGCGAGCTGCTGGTGTGGACCACCACGCCGTGGACGCTGGTGAGCAACGTCGCCCTCGCCATCA
>DASQBH010000656.1:0-6323 GCA_035635315.1 Longimicrobium sp. | reverse complement strand
CTTTGGTGCCGGCCGGGTTACCCCGCCGCTTCAAGCAGCTCGCTGACGGGAAAGAGGGTGTGCACGGCGTATCCACGCGCCTCGATGGCTTCGCGGCCGCCGCCCTGGCGGTCGACGAGCGCGATCACGCCCAGCACGGTGCCGCCCTCCGCCTCCACCGCGTCACAGGCCTGCAGCGCGCTCTTGCCGCTGGTGATCACGTCCTCGACCACGACGACGCGAGAGCCGGATTGGAAGCATCCCTCCACGCGCTTGCCGGTGCCGTGCTCCTTGGGCTGCTTGCGCACCGAGAACGCGTGCACCGGCGCCCCCGCCAGCCACGACGCGTGCGCCATGGCGTACGACACCGGGTCCGCACCCATCGTCAGCCCGCCCACGGCGTCGGGCGAAAGGCCCGCGGTGCGGAGCAGCTCCAGCCCCAGCCGCCCCACCAGCACCTGTCCTTCGGCGTGCGTCGTCGTCGTGCGGCAGTCGATGTAGTACTGGCTGCGCGCGCCGGAGGCCAGGACAAAGTCGCCGGTGCGGAACGAGCGCTCCAGCAGCAGGGCGCGCAGGCGGTCGCGGTCGCTCATTGCTCCAGCGCGGGCGGGGTGGGGAGCGCGACCCACTCTTCCAGCGTGCGCGGCGGGGGATACGGTTCGCCGAACTTCTCGTGCAGCGCCTGGATGGCGGCCACCACGGTGACGTCGCTGCGCACGTCGCTGTCGGCGCCGAACTCCAGGAACTCGATGTACGTGTCGCGGTGGTCCGCCGACGCGAACGCCCACGCGTGCGCGCCGCGCGCGGCCGCCGCGTGGTGCAGCGCCGCGTACAGCTCGGCGTACTCCGGAATGCGGTCGCCGGGAACGTGGCGGCGAATGCTCACCAGCCTGCGCGGCTTTGTCTCCATCGGAAAACCGACCATCGCTCAGGGAACGTAAGATAGGGGTGCTCTCCGCCGGCCGCGCCTGAGGCTGGGGGATGATGGGGACGATGACGATCCTCATCCGCCGTCCCCATCGCCCTCGCCCGCGCGTTCTCCCGTCGATGCCAACTTCTGACGGCGGGGCCGTCCGCCGCAAGTGTGGCGGCGCGGGCGGACCCTTTCGCGCGGGCGGCAGGTATCCCGCGCTTGCCGTGGAGGCGGGCGGCCGGTCTCTTGCCCTGCATCCTCCGCTCCGCGGACGACGCCGATCCCGAACGAAGGACTCCACCTCCTTTGCGTATTCTCGCCTTTCCCCTCGCCGCCACGCGGCGCTGCGCGCGGCTCGCGCTGGCGTGCGCCGCCCTGGTGCTCGCGCCGACGCTCGTGCACGCGCAGGAGACCGGCACGGTTTCCGGCCGCGTACTGAGCCCCGCGGGCGAGCCCGTCGCGGGTGCCGCCGTCACCGCCACGCCGGCCGGGGGCGGCCGCGCGCGCCGCGCCACCTCGGGCGAGGACGGCGCCTACCGCGTCACCGGCCTGACGCCCGGCGCGTGGACGCTGCGCGCGACGCGGCTGGGCTTCGCGGCCGCGGTGGAGCAGATCGCCGTGCGCGCGGGCGAGCAGCGCGCGGACCTGCGGCTGGCCGACCAGGCACTGGTGCTGGACCCCGTGGAGGTCCGCAGCCGCCGCGACAGCGAGCGCGAGCGCACCCGCTTCGAGACGGAGGCCGGCGTCACCACGCGCGTCATCACGGGCGACGAGATCAAGATCCTCCCCGGGCTGGGCGAGGCGGACGTGCTGCGGGCGGTGGAGGTGCTCCCGGGCGTGGTATCGACCAGCGACTTTTCCAGCGCCTTCAACGTGCGCGGCGGATCGTCGGACCAGAACCTGATCCTGCTGGACGGCTTTACCATCTTCAACCCGTTCCACCTGGGCGGCCTGTTCAGCGTCTTCAACTCCGACGTGATCGCGCGGGCGGAGCTGCTCTCCGGCGGCTTTGGCGCGGAGTACGGCGGCCGCGTATCCTCCGTGCTCACCGTGGAGAGCGACGCGGGCGAGGAGCGCTTCGGTGCGGACGTGGGCGTGTCGGTGCTGGCCAGCCGCCTCGCGCTGCACTCCGCGCTCCCCGACGCCGTGGTGCAGGGGCTGGGCGGCGAGCGGGGGAGCTGGTACCTCTCCGGCCGCCGCTCGTACTTCGACGCGCTGCTGCGGCCGGTGACGGACTTTCCCTATCACCTCACCGACCTGCAGACGGGCGCCACGGTTGAGACGGCCGGCGGCGGACGGCTGCAGCTCGTCGGCTACCTGGGCGAGGACGTGCTGGACCTCTCGAACTTCGATCCGCCGGGGGAAGACGACGAGGGGAGCGTGCTGCGCGTGCGGTGGAACTGGGGGAACGACGTGGCCGGCGTGCGCTGGACGCAGCCGCTGGGATCGCGCTGGGTGAGCGAGACGCGCCTTGGCTTTTCGCGCTACGCCGAGGCGCTGACCTTTCCCGACTTCGACGATACGCGCTTCAGCTCCAGCATTACCGAGGCGGCGCTGCGGCAGGACTTTACGCGCCAGGTGAGCGCCTCCCTGACCGCCCAGGCCGGCGGCGAGGTGACGCGGATGGAGTACGAGAACCGCGCCGACGCCGGGGGGACGACGTTCTTCGCCAACGGGCGCGACGGGTTCTTCGGCGCCGGGTACGGGCAGCTGCGCTGGCAGCCGTCGCCCGCGTGGATCGTGGAGCCGGGGGTGCGGATGGACGTTGCCCGCAGCAACGCCGGCCCCTGCGCGTCGGGCGGCGAGATCCCGCTGGGCGCGGACGGGCGGCCGGACCGCACCTGCGTGCTGCTGTCGCCGCGGCTGGCCGTGAAGCGCTTCCTGGGACCCCGGCGCGACGCGGCGGTCAAGGTGGCCGTCGGCCGCTACGTGCAGTTCCTGCACTCCATCCGCGACGAGGCGCTCCCCGTGAGCAACGACCGCTGGGTGCTGGCCGACCGCAACGTGCCGCCCGTGGTGAGCGACCAGGTGCAGCTGGGGGTGGAGAAGTACTGGGGCGACGCGTGGTATGCATCCGCCGAGGCGTACTACCGCACCTACGACGGCGTTACCGACTTCAACCTGGCGGACGATCCCAACCTGACCAGCGACGACCTGCTGCAGGGGGAGGGCAGTTCCTACGGGCTGGACCTGCTCGTCCGCCGCAGCACGGGCCGACTGACGGGATGGACGACGATCAGCCTGCTGCGCGCGGAGCGCACCTTTCCCGATCCGCTGGCGCAGGGGATCGACGGCGTGCCGCAGACGGTTACGTTCTCGCCGATCTTCGACCGGCGGGTGGACGTGGACCTGGTGCTGCAGTACAGGCTTCCCGGCGCGCTGGAGACGGGGCTGCGGTGGAACTACGGCAGCGGCACGCCGTACACGCGCCCCGTGGCGCAGATCGTGGGGTTCGAGACGGATGTGGCCGACGGCGGCTACCGTCTTCCCCGCCCCGAGAGCGACGACCCCGACGTGCCCTACTATGTGGTCCCCGGCGACCGCAACCGCGAGCGCTACCCCGCGTACCACCGCCTGGACCTGACCGTCCGCCGCCCCTACGTGCGCCGCTGGGGCACCTTCACGCCCTACCTGCAGGTGCTGAACGTCTACAACCAGCGCAACGTGCTGTTCTACTTCTTCAACTACGACAGGACTCCGCCCACGCGGTCCGGGATCAGCATGTTCCCGCTGCTCCCCAGCATCGGCGTGGAGGCGAGCTTCTGATTTCAACCGACACGCGTACAATCGCTGCGCGGAATGATAATGATGTCGAGCATACCCGTTCAGCACGATGCGCGTGGTTGGTACCGCACGGATGGGCTAGGAACGAAAGCGTGGCGTGCGGTAATATGCGAGATTACGATTGATTGGCACTATCCACCTGCCGCCCTGCCACCTGTCAAGCGACCTTTAATCTAATCCTCTCCCGTCCGTTCCCTGGCGGTCGCAGCGGTCATCCTCCGACAAGGACGTATCCTCCCATGCAACAAGGCCCCGATGCTGGCTCCTCGTATGAGCCCACTGACGGCTCACCGCACACGGTGACGCACTTCCAGGAGACGGACAATCTCGACATCGAGTTGGAGGAGGAAGATCTCTGGTCAGACCGGGATTGGGAAAGCCTCCTTCTCGCGATCCAGCTCAAGCTCTGCACCCCCTTTCTAGGAGCTGGCGCGTGTGCGGGAGTACTACCCCTAGGTGGCCAAGTGGCGAGCCGCTGGTCCGATGAATACGACTATCCTTTCGACGACCGCGCTAGCCTGCCACGTGTGTCGCAGTACGTTGCGATCGATCGCGGCGCACAGACCCCCCGGTTCAAGTTAGTGGCGGATTTCAACCGGACCATCGCGCCGTTGCGGAAGCAAGGCTTTCCCCACCTCCGTCGCCCCAGTGATCCACATCGCGTCGTCGCAGACTTGGAGTTGCCGCTCTACATTACCACAAATTACGACGACTTCATGCTGCAGGCGCTCAGGTTGAACCCGCCGCTGTCGTTCCCAGTGCGCGAGCCGATGCGCGAGGTCTGCGACTGGCGGATGTCGCGGCAACGAGGGCGAATCTCCGCCGCCTCGCAGCGCTCGCTCCCCGAGCCGAGCCCTGAGAACCCGATCGTCTACCACCTCCACGGCTGGCTCGATGACCCGGACTCACTCGTTCTCACGGAGGACGACTACTTGGACTTCTTGGTCTACATCTCCGAGAACCCCGACCTCATCTGGGCGCGGCTCGAAGAGGCCTTTGCGAGCTCGTCCCTCCTGTTCTTGGGCTACAGCTTGGATGATCTGAATTTCAAGGTTCTTCTCCGGCAGCTCGCCAATTACATGCAGCGCAGCGAGGGAGCGCGCCATGTCGCGGTCCAGCTCGCACCCCAAGGCGATGAGACCGACGAACAGATGAAGCGTCGCGCCGAGCGGCAGCGCATCTACCTGGAAGAGAAGTACAAGATCCAGAAGGTAAAGGTGTACTGGGGAACCTGCGAAAGATTCGCCGCGGAGCTCCGCAGAAAATGGGAGCAGGCACAATGACGCGACCCTCGAGCCCCTATCCGGGTCCCCGGCCGTTCGAAATCGATGAGCGCAAGAAGTTCTTCGGGCGGGAGCGGGAGGCCCGGGAGATCATCTCCCTGATCATTGCACACCCAACGGTTCTGCTGTACGCCGAATCAGGGGCGGGGAAGACTTCGCTGCTCAACGCGCGGATCATTCCCCTCCTTCGGGACCGCGGTGCGGATGTGATCGGCGCCACCCGCGTGAGCGGTGAGCTGCCACCCTCGGTGACGGCTGCGGACGTCGGGAACATCTTTACCTTTCATGCCATCCACGGTCTGGACAACGCCCCCCCTCCACCCCCCCGTGCAGGCGAAGATGCATCCGCCGCTCCCGCGGCAATGGCTCCCGATCCGCGGACCCGCACCCGGACGACGCTGCGAGAGTACGTCCTCGCGCGCCCCAGGCAGCCGCGCCGGGAAGGAGAGATCGTCCCTCCTCGCGTAATCCTCTTCGATCAGTTCGAGGAGGTGTTCACCACCTCGCAGGCCCGCTGGGCCGATCGGGGCGCATTCTTCGAAGACCTCGGCGATACCCTCGATGCCGACCCGAACCTGCGGATCGTGTTCGTGATGCGCGAGGAATACGTGGCCGCTCTGGATCCTTTCGCCGCCGCCCTTCCCCGGCGGCTGCGGACCCGGTATCGGCTGGAGCGTCTTCGCAAGGAGGCGGCGGTCCTCGCCGTTACCGAACCGCTGAAAGGGACCGGGTACACACTTAGCACGGAAGCCGCGGAAACGCTCGTCGAGAACCTCATGCGCGTCCCGGGCGAGTCCACGGTGGCCCCCGCCAGTCCCACAGGAGAGGCGCCAGCCGACCGTGCGGCGGCGGGCGGGGCCGCCGAGAGACACGTGCTGGCCGAGACCGTCGAGCCAGTGCAACTGCAGGTGGTGTGTGTGCAGATCTGGGACTCGCTCCCGCCCCCCCCCGCGGAGATTGATGTTGAGCGCATCAAGACGTACGGCGACGTCGACCGGGCGCTGACAAGCTACTACGAGCAAAGCATCTGCAACGCGCTCACCTGCGACGTAGCCATCGAAAACGGGGTTACCGAGAGCGCGCTACGCAACTGGTTTGAGCAGGCGCTCATTACCGCGGACGGGACCCGGGGCACGGTATATCGCGGCGCCGAAAAGACGGGCGAGCTGCCGACCCGGCTGGTGGAGCTTCTCGACATCCGCTTTCGCCTTGTCCGTCCTGAGTTGCGCGGTACCGCGACCTGGTACGAGTTGACGCATGATCGGTTCATCGCGCCCATCCGTGAATCCAACCGGCGGTATTTTCTCGAACAGACGAGTGGAGCGGCACTCGCCGCCATGCTCCAGGGCCGCGCCAACCTCTGG
>DASQBH010000655.1:0-2237 GCA_035635315.1 Longimicrobium sp. | reverse complement strand
GTGATCCGCATCCGCCAGGACGGCATCGAGCGGGCGCTGAAGGAGAAGAAGACGACGGAGTTCGAGGAGACGCTCAAGACGCCCGACGGGCCGCGCCACGTCATCCGCCGCTCGCTCCCCGTGCTGGACGAGAACGGCGAGGTGCTGCGCATCATCGGCTACAGCGTCGACATCACCGAGCGGGTGCGGATGGCGGCCATCCTGCGCCAGAGCGAGGAGCACTTCCGCGCCCTCATCGAGAACTCGCACGACGTCACCTGCATCCTGGACCCGCTGGGGGTGATGACGTACCAGAGCCCGTCGCTGCGCCGGCTGCTGGGGTGGGAGCCGGAGGAGATGATCGGGCGCTCCACCTGGCAGTTCATCCACCCCGACGACGTGGGCCGGGTGGTGGAGACCATGTCGGCGATCCTGGCGGAGCCGGGAAGCAGCCGGCGGGTGGAGTACCGGTTCCAGCGCAAGGACGGCGAGTGGCGCACGGTGGAGGCCATCGGCCGCACCCTTTCGCCCGACACGGCCGAGCACGGGCTGGTGGCCAACATCCGCGACATCACCGAGCGGCAGCTGGCCGAGCAGGCGCTGCAGGAGCGCGAGGAGCACTTCCGCAGGCTGATCGAGAACGCCCACGACATCACCTGCATCCTGGACCCGCAGGGGGTGATGACGTACCTGAGCCCCTCCATCGAGCGGGTGATGGGGTACGCGCCCGAAACGCTGGTGGGGCGCAACTCCTTCGACTTCATCCACCCCGACGACGCGGCGGGGGTGGCGGCCGCCATCCAGTCGGTGGCGGAGACGCCCGAGGGAACCGGCTACGCGGAATACCGCTTCCGCCACGCGGACGGCAGCTGGCGCCACCTGGAGGCCGTGGGGCGGATGGTGGTGCCGGGCGAGCCGGAGAGCGGCTTCGTCTCCAACATCCGCGACGTCACCGAGCGCAAGCACGCGGAAGAGGCGCTGCGCGAGGCCACGCTGGCGGCGGAAAAGGCGCGGTCCGAGGCGGAGCGCGCCAACCTGGCCAAGAGCGAGTTCCTGTCGCGCATGAGCCACGAGCTGCGCACGCCCATGAACAGCATCCTCGGCTTCGGCCAGGTGCTGGCGCGGGCGGAGCTGCGGGTGGACCAGCAGAAGCACGTGCAGCACATCCTCAAGGCCGGCCGGCACCTGCTGCGGCTGATCAACGAGGTGCTGGAGATCGCCCGCATCGAGGCCGGCCGGCAGAGCTTCAGCCTGGAGCCGGTGCACATCGGGACGGTGATGCAGGAGGCCGTCAGCCTGGTGCGCCCGATGTCGGAGCAGTACGACGTGGAGGTGGAGGACGTGCTCGGGGCGGGACGCGACGGCTTCGTGCACGCGGACCGGCAGCGCCTTACGCAGGTGCTGCTGAACCTCCTGTCCAACGCCATCAAGTACAACCGGACGGGGGGCAGCGTGCGGCTGACCTGCGAGGTGGACGCGGCGGAGGAGGAGGGCGGCGAGCCGCGTGTCTGGCTGCGGGTGGCGGACACGGGCCAGGGGATCCCCGAGTCGCGGCTGCACCAGCTCTTTACCCCCTTCGCCCGGCTGGGCGCGGAGCAGACGGAGGTGGAGGGCACCGGCCTGGGCCTCGCCCTCTCGCTGCGCCTGGCGGAGGCGATGGGGGGAACGCTGGAGCTGGAGCGCACGGGGCCGGAAGGGAGCGTCTTCCGCCTGGGGCTCCTGGGCGCCGCCAACCCGCTGCGCCGCGCGGAGGACGCCGGCCTTCCCGTGGCGCGCGAGGACGACGGCGAGCACGGGACGGCGCAGCTGCTGTACATCGAGGACAACCTGGCCAACCTGGACCTGGTGGAGACCTTCCTGGCCGCCCGTCCCGGGTGGAAGCTGGTCCCCGCGCTGCAGGGGCGCATCGGGGTTGACCTGGCGCGCGAGCACCGGCCGGACCTGGTGCTGCTGGACCTGCACCTTCCCGACATCCCCGGCGAGGAGGTGCTGCGCCGCCTGCGGGCGGACGCGCGGACGGCGGACATCCCCGTCGTCGTCATCAGCGCCGACGCCACGCGCGACTCGCTGGACCGGCTGCGCACTGCCGGGGCGGACGCGTACCTGACCAAGCCGCTGGACCTGGACGACTTCCTGGCTACGCTGGAGGCCCACCTTCCCGCCCCCCCGGACCTGCGATGACGCACGCGGTGCTCGGCTGTACGCTCCTGCTGGTGGACGACGAGGAAGCCAACCTGGACCTGCTGGAGGTGCTGCTG
>DASQBH010000654.1:0-4387 GCA_035635315.1 Longimicrobium sp. | reverse complement strand
AACGATGAGCCAGGACCTGCTGGGGCAGCTCAGGGAGTTGGAGGCGGAGGGGACGCGCGCCGTCGCCGCCGCCGGGGGCGCGGAGGCGCTCGAGGCGCTGCGGGTGGAGTACGTGGGCCGCAAGGGGCGCCTCACGGGGATCCTGCGCGGCCTGGGCGGGCTCGCCGCGGAGGAGCGCCCGGCGGTGGGCGCCGAGGCCAACCGCGTCAAGGAAGCCCTCAACGCGCTGCTGGAGGAGCGCGAGGCCGGGTTCGCGGGCGCCGCGGACGAGGGACCGCGCATCGACCTGTCGCTCCCCGGCCGGCGGCGCTGGGAGGGCGGCGTGCATCCCGTGACGCTGGTGATCGACGAGATCTGCGACATCTTTCGCGACCTGGGCTTCAGCCGCGTGGAGGGTCGCGAGGTTGAGACGGTCGACTACAACTTCAGCAAGCTCAACACGCCGCTGGACCACCCCGCGGCCGACATGCACGACACCTTCTACCTGGCGGACGGCGTGGTCCTGCGCACGCACACCTCGCCGGCGCAGGCGCACGTGATGGAGCAGTTTCAGCCGCCCGTGCGCGTGGTGGTCCCCGGCATGGTGTACCGCCGCGACCCGTTCGACGCCAGCCACGCGCCGGGGTTCGCGCAGCTGGAAGGGCTGGCGGTGGACGAGGGGATCACCTTCGCCGACTTCAAGGCCACCATCGGCGAGTTCGTGCGCCGCTTCTTCGGCGCGGACGCAAAGACGCGCTTTCGGCCCTCGTTCTTCCCCTTCACCGAACCTTCGGCGGAGGTGGACGTCTCGTGCCGCATCTGCAAGGGCGCGGGGTGCAGCGCCTGCAAGCAGACGGGGTGGATGGAGATCATGGGGAGCGGCATGGTGCACCCCAACGTCTTCGAGGCCGTGGGCTACGATCCGGAGAAGTACACGGGCTACGCCTTCGGGATGGGTCCCGGCCGCATCGCCATGCAGCGCTACGGCCTGCCGGACATCCGGCTGCTGTACGAGAGCGACATGCGGTTCCTGAAGCAGTTCGTGTGAGGAAAAGAAGGGAATAGGGAATAGGGAATAGGGAATAGCCTGCAACGGCACGGCATCCCCAGCCCTGTACCCCATCCCCTTGATCCTGAGAGGCCGAAGCAACGACAAAAACCGGGAAGGGGCAGGGACCCCGCGGACGCGAACGCCCGCTATTCCCTATTCCCTATTCCCTATTCCCTATTCCCTGGCCGTCATGAACATCTCCTATCGCTGGCTCCAATCCATCGCCCCCGGCCTGACGGGCACCCCGCCGGAGCTCGCGGAGCGCCTGGCCATGCTGGGCGCGCCCGTGGACGAGATCGTGGACCTGGGCGGGCAGATCGGCGACGTGGTGATCGCGCGCGTGGACGAGGTGCGGCAGCACCCCAACGCCGACCGCCTGCGCATCTGCACCGTCGACGCGGGCGGCGGCGCGCCCCTGCAGGTGGTCTGCGGCGCGCCCAACGTGGAGGCGGGGGGCCTGTATCCCTTCGCGCCCGTGGGGGCGATGCTGCCGGGCGCGGCGGAGCCGATCAAAAAGGCCAAGCTGCGGGGCGAGGAGTCGCAGGGGATGCTGTGCTCCGCGCGCGAGCTGGGGCTGGGGCGCGACCACGCGGGGCTGATGACGCTGCGCGGCGACTTTGCCCCCGGCACCAATTTCCGCGAGGCGCTGGGGCTGGACGACTGGCAGCTGGTGGTGGACGTGACGCCCAACCGCGGCGAGCTGCTGTCGCACCTGGGCGTGGCGCGCGAGCTGGCACCGGGCGGCGAGGACGGCATCAAGCTGCCGCGCTTTCCCAACGACCGCGGGCACGCCTGCCCCGTAAAGCAGGGCCGGCGCGAGTGCGACGTGGCCGGGCTGGAGGTGGAGATCCAGGACGACCAGGGGTGCCCGCGCTACATGGGCGCCGTCATCCGCGGCGTGGCGGTGGCGCCCTCGCCGGAGTGGCTGGCGACGCGGCTGCGGGCGGTGGGCGTGCGGCCGATCAACAACGTGGTGGATGCCACCAACTACGTGCTGCACGAGCTGGGGCAGCCGATCCACGCCTTCGACCTGGCGCTGCTGCGCGGCGGGCGCGTCGTCATTCGCGGCGCGCAGAGCGGCGAGCGGCTTACCACGCTGGACGGCGTGGAGCGCGTGCTGGAGCCCACGGACGTCGTGATCGCGGACGGCGAGCGGGCGGTGGCGCTCGGTGGGGTGATGGGCGGCGGAAACAGCGAGGTGAGCGAGTCCACCACCGACCTGTTCGTGGAGGTCGCGCTCTTCGACCCGAAGGCGGTGCGCCGGACGGCGCGGCGGCTGGGGCTGAACACCGACGCCTCGCACCGCTTCGAGCGCAGCGTGGATCCCGAGGGGCAGCCCGCGGCCATGAACCGCGTGATCGAGCTGATCCTGGCCGTCGCCGGCGGAAAGGCGGTGGGCGCCGTCGACCTGGTCCCGCACCCGTTCGAGCGGCTGAAGGTGGGCGTGCGCGAGGAGCGGGTGGAGAAGGTGCTGGGCGTGCCGGTCTCCGCGAAGGAGATCCAGGAGCTGCTGGAGCCGATCGGCTTCGAAGTGAATACGAAGCCGCGGCCCATGCGCGTGCTGGTCCCCGGCTTTCGCCCGGACGTGACGTCGGAGATCGACGTGGTCGAAGAGATCGCGCGGCGCCGCGGCTACGGCTCGTTCCCGGAGGCGATGCGTCCGTTCCGCCCGACGGCGGTCCCCGAGCACCCGTCCGTCGTCGTCGAGCGGCGGGTGCGCGACCTGTTCGTGCGCTGGGGCTTTCTGGAGTCGGTGACGACGGGCTTCGCGCCGGAGTCGGCGGGGACGGTGCCGCTGCTGAACCCGCTTTCGGCGGAGGAGGGCTTTCTGCGCTCCACGCTGGTGCACGGGCTGCTGCGCCGCCTGGAGCACAACCTGGCGCACGGCGTCCGCGACGTGCGGCTGTTCGAGGTGGGCACCGTCTTCACCGTGGCGCGGGACGGCCGGCTGCCGGGCGAGGAGCGCCGGGTGGCCGCCGCGTTCACCGGCACCAGCCGACCGCCGCACTGGTCCGGCCCCGCGCCGGACTGGGACGTGTGGGACCTCAAGGGGCTGATGGAGGAGCTCGCCGCCGAGCACCCGGACGCCGTGGTGGACGCGGCGGACGGCCGGTTCGTGGTCTCGGTCGATGGACACGACGTCGGCCACGGCCGCGTCGCCGCGGAGGGCGAGGTGGACGTGCCCGCCTGGGCGGGGCCCGTGTTCGTGGTGGAGGTGCGGCTCCCCGAGGCGGCGGCGTCGCGGCGCGCGGTGACGTATCAGCCGCTCCCCGTGCACCCCGGCTCCGAGCGCGACCTGGCGCTCATCGTCCCGACGACGATTCGCGGGACGGACGTGTCGGCGACCATCCGCGAGGCGGCGGGGGCGCTGCTGGAGGACGTGTATCCCTTCGACCTGTACGAGGGGAAGGGGATCCCCGAGGGGACGCGCAGCCTGGCGTTCCGGCTGCGGTTCCGCGCGCCGGAGCGCACGCTGACGGACGCGGAGGTGGATGGCGCCGTGGGCCGCGTGCTTGCCGCGCTGGAGGAGCGCCACGGTGTCCGCCGCCGCTGATCCGCCGGTGATGACGGATGACGCTCCCGCGCCGGCCGAAACGCCGTCGTGGGAGCGGCTGGAGCACGCCGCGCGCGGCGCCGCGGCCACCCTGGGCGAGTGGCGGCGCCGCGCGCTGGAGGCGGAGCACGAGGTGCAGCGGCTGCGCAACGAGCTGGAGCAGCTGACGTCGCTGGGCCCGCTGCCGTCGGACGAGGCGGGCGACGAGCTGCGGCGCCTGCGCGCGGAGAACGCCGTGCTCACCAGCCGCGCCGCCGAGGCGCGGCAGCGGGTCAGCGGGCTGCTGGCGCGGCTGTCCGTGCTGGAGAACCGCCCGTGAGCCGCCGCAAGGCCCCGCCCCCGCGGCAGTCCGTGACGGTGGAGATTGCCGGAGAGCGGCACGTGCTGCGCTCCGACATGCCGCCCGAGTACACGCGCGCGGTCGCCCAGCACGTGGACGACACCCTGCGCGCGCTCCCCAGCTTTCCCACGCTGGAGCCCGTCCGCGCGGCGATCCTGGCGTCCCTGTCCATCACCGACGAGCTCTTCCGCGCCCGCCAGGAGGTCGCCCGCCTTCGCGCCGAGATCGAGCAGAAGACCGCCGACCTCGCCGCGATCCTGGACGAAGCCCGGTCGCCGGGTTGATCTCAGAGGGTTTCTCCGCGGTTCCCCCGCTGATTTCCCTACCCATTACCCACAAATGTGTCCTATACTCCCGACAAGGGGAACAAAGGGAACAGGGGCGCACGGGAGGGGGAATGGGGACGGAGTGGATCAGGACGGAGATGCAGACACTGGAACTGGGGGATCCGCGTCGAAGCCAG
>DASQBH010000653.1:0-2616 GCA_035635315.1 Longimicrobium sp. | reverse complement strand
ACGCTGGCGCACGCGCCGGTCTTCCAGGTGCTCTTCGTCCTGCAGAACACGCCCCCGCTGGACGCACGCCCGGGCGACCTGGACGTGAGCCTGATCGAGTTCGACGCGACCGGGGCCAAGTTCGACCTGGCGCTCTTCATCACCGAGACCGACGCCGGTTTCACCGAGCAGTGGACCTACCGCACCGACCTCTTCGACCGCAGCACGATCGAGGAGATGGCCCGTGCGTTCGGCACCGTGCTGCAGAACATCCTTCGCGACGCCTCCGCGCCGCTTGCAAGCCTCACCCAGGACTGACCCAAGGAGCTACACATGAGCACTGGATTCTCGAAGATCAAGGCCGCGCGCCAGCGTGTCGCCGTGGACCTGTCCGACCTGGAGCTGGTCTCGAAGGAGCAGATGATCGAGGGGCGCGAGATGCCGCTCATCGTCACCCCCGTCGTGCGCGACATCGAGCTGGCCGACTGGGTGGCCGACCACCGCGACGAGGTGGACGCGCTGTTCGCGAAGCACGGCGCCATCCTCTTCCGGGGCTTCAGCGTGCCGTCGACGGAGTCGTTCGAGCGGGTGGCGCAGGCGGTGGTGCCGGAGCTGTTCGGCGACTACGGCGACCTGCCGCCCGAGGCCACCGGCACCAAGGTCTACCACTCCACGCCGTACCCGGCCGACAAGGCGATCCTCTTTCACAACGAGAGCTCGCACCTCCCCAAATTCCCGGCGCGGCAGTTCTTTCACTGCGTGATCCCGTCCGAGGAAGGCGGCGAGACGCCGATCGTGGACTGCCGGCACATCTACAACGTGCTGCCGCGCGAGATCGTTGAGCCCATGGAGGAAAAGGGGCTCATGTACGTCCGCAACTTCACCGACGGCCTGGACGTGAGCTGGCGCGAGTTCTACCGCACCGACGACAGGGCCGAGGTGGAGAAGTTCTGCCGGATGACGGACACCGACTTCCAGTGGACGGAGAACGGCCTGCGCACCTCGCAGGTGCGGCCGGCGGTGATCACCTACCCGGCCACGGGCGAGAAGGTGTTCTTCAACCAGATCCAGCTGCACCACGTGTCGCGGCTTGACCCCGAGGTGCGCGACGCGCTGTCGTCGCTCTTCAGCCCCGACGACATGCCGCGCAACGTGTTCTACGGCGACGGCACGCCGATCCCGGACGCGGTGGTGGACGAGATCACCGACACCTACTGGCGCGAGTCGGTGGCGTACCGCTGGCAGGCGGGCGACATCCTGATGGTGGACAACCTGATCGTGGCCCATGCGCGCAACCCGTTCAAGGGCAAGCGCAAGATCGTGGTGGCCATGGGTGACATGCGCACCATGGCGGACCTGTGATCGACGTGTCCTCCGACCGGGCGGTCGCGGGTCGCGTGGTCGAGATGTTTCCGCTGTCGGCGCAGCAGCGGCGCGCCTGGCTGCGGGGCGGCGCCTCGCGCTGGCTTCAGTGTGCGCTGCTGGTCGAAGGGCCCCTCGAGCCGTCGCGGCTCGAGGCGGCCGTTCGCCGGGTGGCGGCGGCCGACGAGATGCTGCGCACGGTCTTCCGTGCGCGGCGCGGCCTCAAGGTCCCCTTCCAGGCGCTGCTCGACGCGCTCGAGCCCCGGTTCGAGCGGGTCGATGCCGGCGGGTGGGATGCGGACGCGGAGCCGCGCGAGGTGCGGGCGTTCCTGCGCCGCGCGGGCTCGGCGGCGCCGGACCTGGAGAACGGGCCCCTGTTCCGGGTGACCCTTCTCCGCCGGTCGGAGGTGCGCCACGTCCTGGTGATCGCCATTCCGGCGCTCTGGGGCGACACCCGCACGCTGGGCAACCTGGCGGCGGAGGTGGCGCGGGCGTACGCCCCCGCCGCCGAGGACGGGGAGCGGCTGGCCTACGCCGAGTTCGCCGCCTGGCAGGACGAGCGGCAGGCCGAGGTGGAGGAGGAGGGCGGGGAAGAGGCCCGCGCCTTCTGGGCGCGCGCCCTGGAGGCGGACGAGGCTCCGTCCGCGGCCGCCGACTCCGCCGCGCTGCACGAGTTCCACCTGGAGCCGGACGTCGTCCAGGAGATCGACGCCGCGGCGGCCTCGCTCGGCGTCACGGCCGAGGCGCTGCTGGCGGCTTCGTGGGCGCTGCTGGCGGCGCGTCCCGAGGGGCGCGAGTCGCTCGCCCTGGGCGAGGTGGTGGCGTACCGCGACGACCCCGCGCTGCAGGACGCGCTGGGCCCCTACGCCCGCATCCTCCCGCTGCGCGTGGACGTCGCGCACGACGCGTCGTTCGCGCAACTCGCGCGCGGCGTGGCCGCCGTGCGGGGCGAGGCCGCGGGGTGGCAGGACCATCCGGCCCTGGCGGACGACCGCGGGGTGGCGCTCGGGTTCGAGCACGCCGCGTGGGTGGAGGCGCCGTCGCTGGACGGGGCCGATGTCCGGCTGCTGGCGCTGGACGCGTCCACGGAGCCGTTCCCGCTGCAGCTGCAGCTGGTGCGGGCCGACGGCGCGCTCCTGGCCGCCGTGCGGGGGAGCGACCCCCTGGAGGCCGTCCGCCTGGCCGAGCGGTGGCGGACGCTGCTGCACAGCGCCGTGTCGAACCCCGACGCGGCGGTGCAGGGCCTCGCCTACCTGGGCGCGGGTGAGCGGCACC
>DASQBH010000652.1:0-2933 GCA_035635315.1 Longimicrobium sp. | reverse complement strand
GGCAAGGAGCTGGTGGCCAAGGCCATCCACCGCAACAGCCCGCGCGCGGCGGGGCAGTTCATCGCCATCAACTGCGCCGCCATCCCCGAGAACCTGCTGGAGAGCGAGCTGTTCGGGCACGAGAAGGGGGCGTTCACCGGCGCCATCACCCGCAAGATCGGGCGGTTCGAGCGGGCGCACGGGGGCACGCTGTTCCTGGACGAGATCGGCGACATGTCGCTGCCGCTGCAGAGCAAGATCCTGCGCGCGCTGCAGGAGCGCGAGATCGAGCGGCTGGGCGGCGAGGGGCGCATTCCCGTGGACGTGCGCGTGGTGGCGGCCACCAACCGCGACCTGCGCGCCGCCATCGCCGAGGGGACCTTTCGCGAGGACCTGTACTTTCGCCTGGCCGTGGTCACCCTCAACCTGCCGCGGCTGACGGACCGCGGCAGCGACCTGGACCTGCTGGTGCGGCACTTCGTGGCGATGTACGCGGCGCGCTACGGCCGCAGCATTCGCGGCATCGCGCGGCCGGTGCTGGACCTGCTGCACCGGCACGAATGGCCCGGCAACGTCCGCGAGCTCAAGAACGTGCTGGAGCGCGCCGTCCTGCTGGCGCACGGCCCCGTCCTCCTTGCCGAGCACCTGCCGCTGGACCAGATGCGCGCGCCAGGGTCCGACGAAGGCCCCACGGACGGCTCGCCGCTCCCCGGCTACACGCCGGAGCTGTCGATGGCGGACGTGGAGCGGCTGCACATCCGCGAGGTGCTCAAGCTGGTGAACGGCCACCTGGGCCGCGCGTCGGAGCTGCTGGGTGTGCACCGGAACACGCTGACGCGGAAGATCCGCGAGTACGGGCTGGAGGGGGCGGTGGGGTAGGGGTGAACGGGTGCGATGGTGATTCAGCGTGGGGGCAGGGTTTCGTGTCGGGCGGTTGAAGCCGCGGCTGGAAAGTCACGAAGTCCGCCTTCGCGGACTGCAGTCGATCCGCCGCATGCAGTTGAAGCCCCGTTCGGCGAGCGTCAGCGAGCCGGACGGGGCTTATGGCATTTCCAGCCGCGGGTTTTGTCCGTGGGCTCCCGGCGGCACGCGCAGGTGCCAGCTCCAGATCGGTGCACCGCCCGGTTTTTCACCAAAAAAGTGCAAAGATCACGAAAACGGGGAAGAGTCGCAGAGTGGTGCAATGAGGAAATCCAGCATCTACGCCATTTTCTTGCCTGCGGCACCGGCACGGCACCTGCTTGTGATGCGACGCGAACCTGGTCCGGCGTCCGAGTACACGCCGCGTCAGGCCGTTGCCAACTCCCCCCAGGAGCCCGTTCCGTGAACGCTCGTCGCACTCTTGCCCTGGCCGCCGCCGCGCTGTTCGCGCTGGCCGGGTGTTCCGACGTCCCGCAGCCCATGCTGGCCACGCCCGTGCAGTCCACCAGCGTGCTGGGCGGCAGCATCGACCTGACCGGCGTGCTGAAGTTCGTGGGCCTGCCGGACCTTACGGGGACCCGACACGCGGAGAAGTACATCGTCGCCAGCGAGGGCGGCTTCGTGGAGCTGAACGGCTTTCGGGTCGACATCCCCGCGGGCGCGCTGTCGCAGAACACCACCATCACCATCGACCTGCCCACCGACAACGTGCTGGGCAAGCGGCTGATCGCCGAGTTCGGCCCGCACGGCACGCAGTTCAACACGCCGGTCACGCTGAGCTTTCCGCTCACGGGCGTGCTGCTGCCGCTGGGGCCCATCGAGGTGGCGCGGTGGGAGAACGGCGGCTGGACCTCGCTGGGCGGCAGCGTGAACCTGCTGGGGACGGTGCTGAGCAGCACCACGCCGCACTTCAGCACCTACGGCGGCAAGGTCATCCTGGCCGGCGGCTGATCTCGGCCCGCACGGAAGGAACCTCTTGCCGTCTGCGATGAGCAAGCCCGTCCCGCCCCACCTGCTGGTGGAGCGCGCGCTGGCCCTGGTGCCCGACTACGAGGACTTTCTGCCGCTGAGCGACGCCCTGATCGGCGCCTCGCGGGTGGACGCGGACAAGCAGTGGGCACGGTCGGGCGCGTACGCCACCGTGGGCAAGCGCGTGGTGGACCCGGCGCGGGTGGAGGAGATGGTGCGGGTGCGGCTGGACCGCAGCCACCAGCGGCTTCGCGAGCTGTTCGACCTGGTGCTGGGCGCCATCCGCGAGCAGCAGGCCGGCAACGCCGCCACCGCGGCGGGGATGCTGGTGCGGGCGGGGGAGATGGAGGAGGAGGCGCGGCGGCTGGAGAAGGCGGAGCGGATCTACCGCATGGCCCTGGGGCTTTCCCACGACCTGCGCGAAAAGGAGCCGCACGTGCTGGTCCTGCGCAGGCTGGGCCGCACCGCCCGCACCGCGGGCCGGCTGGACGAGGCCTGGAGCTGGTACGACCAGAGCTTTCAGCTGGCGGGCGGCGCGCTGGACGTGGAGGGGCAGGTGATCGCCTGCCAGGGCCTGGGCAACGTGTGCCACGACCGGGGCGAGCGAGACCGGGCCCGCATGTGGTGGGAGCAGGGGCTGCAGCTGTCGGCGGGGCTGGACCAGCCGGCGGTGGAGTGGCCGCTCTACATGAACCTTTCCGCCCTGTCGATGCTGGAGGGCGACCTGGCGGAGTCGGAGCGGCTGCTTGACCGGGGCCGCGAGCGGATGGAGCAGTCCGGCGCGCCCGACGCGCGGATGTACTGGCTGAACAACCGGGGCCTGCTGCTGCTGGAGCACGGCGACAGCGCCGCCGCCGAGGGCGTCTTTCGCGAGGCGCTGGAGGGCGCGGAGGGCCACCTGGAGCTCACCATGCGGGTGAACCTGGGTGAGGCGCTGCGGACGCAGGGCCGGCTGCTGGAGGCGGAGGACGAGGCGCGGCGGGCGGAGGAGGTGGCGATCGTGCACCGGCTGGTGCCGGACCTGATCGACGTATACGCCCTGCTGGGCAGCATTGCCCGCGACC
>DASQBH010000651.1:0-2219 GCA_035635315.1 Longimicrobium sp. | reverse complement strand
CAACCTGCTGGAGCCGGGCGACACGCCGCACGACAACATGCAGTTCCTGTTCTTCTGCACGGCCGTGCTGCGCGCGGTTGACCGGCACCAGGACCTGCTGCGGGCGTCGGTGGCGCACGCGGGCAACGACCACCGCCTGGGCGCCAACGAGGCGCCGCCGGCCATCATCTCCGTGTTCCTGGGCACGCAGCTCACCGATGTGCTGGAGCAGATCGAGCGCGCGGGGACGGCCACGGAGAGCAAGCAGGGCGGGCTGCTGGGGCTGGGCGCGCCGGTGCTGCCGCACCTGCCGCAGCACGCCGGCGACCGCAACCGGACCAGCCCGTTCGCCTTTACGGGCAACAAGTTCGAGTTCCGCGCGCCCGGCTCGTCGCAGTCGGTGTCGTTCCCGGCCACGGTGCTCAACACCATCATGGCCGAGTCGCTGGACGAGCTGAGCACGGCGCTGGAGGCGGAGCTGGCCAAGGGGGTGAAGTTCGAGGACGCGCTCTCCAAGCTGATCGCCGAAGAGGTGCGCCGGGTAAAGCGCATCGTCTTCAACGGCGACGGCTACAGCCAGGAGTGGCAGGACGAGGCCGCCAGCCGCGGGCTGCTGAACCTGCGCACCACGCTGGACGCCTTCGAGACGCTGCCCCGCGAAAAGAACAGGGCGCTGTTCGAAAAGTACGGCGTGCTGACGCACCGCGAGCTGGAGAGCCGGCACGAGGTGGCGCTGGACCAGTACTTCAAGACGGTGAACATCGAGGGCGAGACCACGGCCGACATCGCGGGGACCATGATCCTGCCTGCGGCGGTGCGCTACCTGAACGACCTGGTGGCGGCGGCGGACCGCACCCGCACGCTGGGGGTGGAGACGCGGGGCCTTACCCGCACGGTGCAGATCGTCAACGAGCTGGTGGACGAGCTGCGCGACGCGCTTGACGCGCTGGTGGCCCAGAACGCCGAACTGGGCGGAGAGGACGTGCACAGCAAGGCCTACCACGTGCGCGACAACGTGATCCCGGCCATGCTGGCCGTGCGCGCCGCCGCGGACCGCCTGGAGAAGGTGATCCCCGACGACTACTGGCCGCTCCCCACCTACCGCGACATGCTGTTCGTGAAGTAGTCGGACGGTTGATCGGGGTGATTCAGGGAGGGCCGCTCGCGAGGGCGGCCCTTCCTGTTTCACGCCGAGGATGCGGAGGAAGGAGAGGGCGCAGAGGAAATTCCGGTTTTTTCAGGACGGCAAAGTTGGCCTGAGAGCCTCCTTTTACGGCTCGCTCGCCGTGCTTTCGCGCTCCATCCTTGAGTCCTGACGGACGCGAGCTCATCTTGGCAGTGCATGGACATCAGTTGCAACTACAACAGTATCCGTCTTCACGGCGAACGAGATCCATCCCTCGCTCGGGCCCAGATCAATCGGAGAGAACCATGCCTGCGACGACGATCCTGGAAGAGACTCGAACTCACAACGGCGAAGCGCTTACCGGACCCTTCGGGAGCATCGCAAGCACGGGCAACAGAGGAACCGATCCCCACACGTTCACTGTTCCGGCCGACCACGCCTTCAACGACTGCAGCCTGACCGTCGAGGACGGCAAGTACAATCATGGGGTGAGGCTCGACAGGGTGCCGTCGAGCGGAGCGACGGGGAACCAGCAGATCGACGTCCGCTGGTTCTTTGACGGGGGCCCGGGGCAGGCGTTTGTCCGATACAGGGTGAAGGCCACCGCCATCCCGCTCTCGGAACTGCGTCCGGCCAAGAAGGTCCGTGGATTTCTGCCGTCGACCTCGGGCTTCCGTTTTGTCAACAGCTTCGCAAACGTCACTGTCACAATCCAGGTTGGACCGGTTTCGGTTCCGCTCCAGGGCGCCAATGGCGGGGCGTGCGGGGGCATGGCGTTCGCGGCGCGCGACCTCTTCGAGGCGGGCTTCCTGGTGCCGAACAACGAGGCAGCGCCGAGCTCCGGCGTCCTCTACAACACCATCATGAACCGGCTCCGGGACAGCTTCAATCTGCCTGCCGGCCCGCAACGCTACACGGAGCTGATGGATCCCACGCTGCCGGATGCTTCCACCGCCGTTCCGCCGCGGCGAGGGCGAGGGAGCATCCTCCGCGAAGCGTGGAGGCAGATCCGCGAGGACATCGACGGCGACCGGCTCTCGGCGCTGGGGCTGGTCCTGGTCCGCTCGGCGAACCCGGTCGAGATCGCGAACAACCATCAGGTCCTGGCCTATGG
>DASQBH010000650.1:0-4355 GCA_035635315.1 Longimicrobium sp. | reverse complement strand
ATGCACTCGCCCGGCAGGGCACGCAGCACCAGCGGCTCGCGCGGCACCGTGCTCTTGAGCCGCCCCGTCTGCGCGTCGATGTCGCCCGTGCGCACGTACATGATGGCCGTGGGGTCGTGCAGCGGCCCGCCGTTCACCGTGCGCGCGTTGTACACCAGGGTGTTGGCCCCGGGGATCACGTCGCGGGCCAGCTTGGCCGTGACGTCGAAGTTGCGCACCGGCGCCGACCGGGGGCACACCTCGTTGAACGAGCCGATGTTGCTGACCGTGAAGTTGCCGCCCCGGTTCCCCGGCAGCTGCTTGAGGTCTGCGTACCCCGCCCCGCGCTGCGACACCCGCAGCAGCCCCCACGCCCCGTTCCACAGGTCGTCGGTGGCGCTCCCCGCGCGGTACAGGTAGTCCATCTCCGGCCCCAGGTTGTTCTTGGGCAGGGGCGGAAGCAGGAACTCGTAGTGCTCGCTGATCCCCATCATCTGGCTGTTGCGGAGCCCCGAGCTGGCGTCGGCCGGCTCGAAGTTCCAGTGCTGCCCGTGGATGCTGAAGTTGTGCCCCTCTTCGTGGGCGCCCACCAGCACCCGCACCTGCACCTTGTCACCCTCGTACCCCCACATCAGCGGGGTAAAGGGGTCCTGCAGGATGACGCCCGGCCGCGCGCCGTACGGCCCCCACTGCATGGTGAAGGCGTTGTTCAGGTTGGACAGGAAGAGGTCGGCCAGGTCCTCCTGCTGGACCTTGGTGCCCCCGCCCGCCCGCAGCGCCAGCGGCTCGTTGCGGTAGTTGACGCTCATGGTTCCCGGCTCGTCGGCCGAGACCAGCTCCGGGCACGGCGCCGGCGTGCCGTTGGGGCAGCCGTTGGCCTTGGCCACCGGCGGGCGCAGCAGGTCGGTGATGTTGTCCTCGAACCGGCCGGGCGGGTTGACCGCGGCGGCCGGGTTGGGGCCCAGCTGGTTGACGGGCTGCGCGTTGGTGTACGCCAGCGTGAAGTCGGCCAGCTGCAGGTTGAACTCGCGATAGCTCTGCGAGCTGTCGGCCGTGATGATGTCGGCCTTCCAGCTGGTGGGCCCGCCGTCGCTGGTGCGCGTGCCGAAGTAGGTGCCCGTGTGCATGTCGCGCCACCGGCTGCCGGCCGGCTCCGTCACCAGCCCCGCGTAGAGCCCCGTCTGCTGGTGTGTGCTGGGGCCGAAGTGGTCGTGCGTGAACACGGTGCGCAAGGTGCGGTCGCGCCCGGTGGCGTCGAGCACGTTGTCCACGTACCAGCGCTGCACCGTCTCCTGCGCCCCCACCCAGTCGCCCACCCCGTTGGCGTCGTGGTCGGGCCCCACCCCGAAGTCGGGGTGCGTCTCGGCCTGGGGGCACTCGTCGCTCACCGGGGCCGTGCTGGAGCAGGCGTTCCACGAGCGGATGGCGTGGATGCGCTCCTGCACCTCGCCCGGGGAGAGCGAGCCGTCCTCGTAGTTGAACCCGTTGGCCGCGCCGTCCGACGAGGTGACGTCGAACTTGACCAGGTGAATGTGCTGCCCCACCACGTCCGTGGGGCTGCGCACCTGGAAGTCGTCCATCTTGTACTCGTGCGGGATCAGGTTCACCAGGTGGTAGTTGATGCAGTCGTTGGTGTTGGCGCGGAAGAAGAGCGGCTCCGGCGCCCGCGTGCCGTTGATGAAGCTGGTGACGTCGCCCCACAGCGCGAACATGCGGTGCTGCGGGTAGTGCCATCCCGCCTTGTTGTAGCGCACGTCCAGCTGGAACGCCGCCGCCTTGTAGGTGCGCGGGTTGCCCACCGCCGCCGTCCCCGCGTCGTTCACGCACGGGTCGGCAAAGGGGGCGCCGCGCACGGCGGGGCGGCCGTTGGTGCGAAAGGCTCCCGAGGTGACGGCGTAGGTGGTGGGGTTCACCACCCAGCTGCTCTGGCTGGTCTGCGCGTGGAACGCCATGGCGTTCTTTTCGCCCACCGTCCCCGAGTCGGGGAGCACCACCACCCCCAGCTGCGTGAGCACCTTGCTGAAGTCGGTGGTGTTGAGCGCCGGGAAGGTGGCGTTGCCGGCGGCCACCACGTGCCGCTGCAGCCCGCCGTCACGGATGTGGTCCAGCGGCGGGGGCGGCGGCCGGTGCCCGGCGCGTCCCGGGATGTAGAAGGGGAAGCCCGGCATGGTGGTGTTGGGCATGGGCGCCAGCGCGTAGCCGGGGATGGGCACCAGCCCGGGGATCGGCGTCCCCGTCTGGATCTCCCCGTCCGGCAGCGCGCGCGACCCGCTGGCCGGGCGCCCGTACTGGTCCAGCACCGTCCCCGTCTCGAACACGTCGTGCACCCGCCACAGCGCCCACATCCCCTGGGCGAAGTGGGGGTAGAAGTGGCAGTGGAAGATGGCGTCGCCCGGCGTCTTGTTGCGGTTGCCGCCGCCGTCGTAGGTGATCTCGTACGTAAACCCGCCGCCGGGGCCGATGGCCTGGCTGTCCAGGTAGGTGGACGAGTCGCTGTCGGGCGAGTGCAGCCACTGGTGGGCGTGCAGGTGGAAGATGTGGTGCTCCTTGGGCCCCGCGTGAAGGTTGCGGATCTTCACGTGGTCGTTCATGTAGCTGTGGTACACGTTCGACGGGTCGTCGGGGTAGCGCACCATCGTCGTCCGCCGGCCGTTGTCCACGAAGGGAAGGTTGCCGGCCGGCGCGTCGGCGGGAACGTCGGGGACCATGGCCGGGTCGCCCACCGCCCACGAGCTCAGGAAGAACTCCTCGTACTTGCACTCCACGCAGTTGGCCATGGGCCCGCGGCGCAGCCGGTTGGCGATCACCTCGCTGCCGATCCCCGCCGTGCCGTAGTTGATGGCAAAGGCGTCGCGCCCGCTGTGCAGCGTGTGCTCGAATTTGGTGCTGCGGTACAGGGAGTCGAACGCCTGCACGATCCCCGGCTCGTCGTGAAAGATGATGGTGTACTCGCGGAACGGCTTTTCGCGCTCGCGCTCCACCACCACGTTGGGAAAGACGCTGTCGGGAAAGTTCCCCCGGTTGGGCCCGGTGATGATGGCCGTGAGGTCCGAGTGCACGATGCGGTTGCCGCTGGTCATCCGCAGGATCGGGCGCCCCGCCAGCGGGTGGCCGGTGGGGTACACCGCGTCGTAGTCCACCACCGGCTGCCCGCCGGGGGTGGTGATGGGCACGCCCGACGAGTTCTTGCGGGTGGCCAGCGACAGGTCCGCCGCCGTCACCTGGCTGCGGTAGAACTCGCTGAACCGCGGCTCCACGTTCACGGCGCCGAACAACCCCTTGGCCAGGGTGCCGCCGTCACCGTCGCCGCCCACGTTCTGGGCGGTGCTGTACAGGAGGTAGGTCCCCTCCTTCTCCGCGAAGACGTGGTAGACGGACTGGTTGAGCCCGTTGCTGGTGCCCACCGCCGTCCCGTCGTTGACGATGTTGTCCTTGACCTGCATCCCCGTGATGTGGATGCCCACGTCGCGGGTGCCGGGCTGGTTGCTTCCCGGCGTGGGAGAGAGCCGGTTGGTGAAGAAGATGATCAGGCAGTCGCCCTCGCGCACGCGCAGCACCAGGGGGCGCGGGCGCTTGCCGGAGCGCAGCCCCCACTTGCCGTAGCTGTCCTGCACGATGTCCTCGTCCAGGGCGAACATCATGGCCGCGGGGTCGTGCGCCCCCAGCCGGTTGTACCACACCGGCTGGTCGATCGCGGATACGTACGCGGTCATGCCCGAGCAGGTCTGTGCGCCGGCCTCCACGGCCGGGAGCAGGGCTCCCAGCGCGGCGGCCAGCAGGATGCGACGTCCGCGTCCGGGGGGCGCGGTCCACCTTCGCCTGTGCAACATGGCGGTCTCCAGGGGTTCAGGGGAGACGGATAAAGCCCCTCCATCCCCGCGCGCGCGGGGAGAGGATGCAGGGGCTCCCCTGGGCAACAGATGTTCCCCATCCTCTCCGTTGCCGCAAGTATTTGCCAACCGGCCAGATGCCTGCCCAACCGCTACGGAGCGCCCGCTCTGCGCGTGCACACATCATGTGCAAAACGGCGCGGGCCGTGCACAGATCGTGTGAATGGCCGGGTTTCCGATCACACGCGGAATGCGGCGAGAGCCTCCTCCCCTGCGCCGTCGTAAATCCCGTGCGCGGGTCCAGGTCCGGCAAAAGAACTGGCATACGGAGCAACGGAGCAACGGAGAGAAGGCTTCATCTCCGTTGCTCCGTTGCTCCGTATGCGATCCAGTCTTTTGGGGACCTGGTATGCGCGAAGCTGCCGGAGGGCAACGGCACGAGCGAACTCCGTTGCCTCCGTTGACTCCGTGTGAGGCGTTCTGTTGGGGAGCTAGCGCAGGCGCCGGAGCTTCTGGCGCAGGGTGTTGCGGTGGATGCCCAGGATC
>DASQBH010000649.1:0-3197 GCA_035635315.1 Longimicrobium sp. | reverse complement strand
CGTGGAGGCGCTGAAGGCACACCTTTCCGAGCGTCTTCCGGGGTACATGGTGCCGGCGGCGTACGTGTGGATGGAGGCGTATCCACAGACGCCGAACGGGAAGACCGACCGCCGGGCGCTCCCCGCGCCGGGGAGCGACGCGTTCGCCGCGCGCGGGTACGAGGCGCCCGCGGGCGAGACCGAGGAGGCGGTCGCGGCGATCTGGGCCGACCTCCTCGGCGTGGAGCGGGTGGGCCGCCACGACGACTTCTTCCATCTGGGGGGGAACTCCCTGCTGGCCACCCGGCTCGTGTTCCGGATCCGGCGGGAGATGGACGTGGAGCTCCCGGTGAGCGACGTCTTCGAAAAGCCCACGCTTTCCCTGCTGGCCCGGCAGCTCGCCGCCGCACAGCTGGCCCAGTTCGATCCGGACCAGCTCCAGGAGCTGCTCGCGCTGGCCCGCGCCGCCGACGCGGAATGACGGGTCAGCCGCCTCCCATCGCGACAACGAACTGCCCTCAGCGCCGATGAACCCGACGCTGTCGACCACCGAAATTGAACGGATTCTCAAGCTGGCGCGCGCTGCCAGCCTGGAGCGCACCGCGCCGCAGGGCTCTCCCATCGTGCCGGTGGAGCGGGGCGGGCGGCTGGCGCTCTCCTTTGCCCAGCAGCGGCTCTGGTTCCTGGAACAGCTGGGGGAGCTGGGGAGCACCTACCACATCCCGCAGCAGCTGCGGCTGCGGGGGGCGCTGGACCGCGCGGCGCTGGCGCGCGCCCTGGAGCGAATCGTGGCGCGGCACGAGTCGCTGCGCACGGTGTTCGTGCTGGTGGACGGCGAGCCGGAGCAGCGCATTCTGCCGGTGGAGGAGAGCGGCTTCGGGCTGGTGGAGCACGAACTGCGCGGCGAGCCGAACGCCCAGGCAGAGGTGGAGCGCCTGGTGGCCCGGGAGGCGGACGCGCCCTTCGACCTCGAGCGGGGGCCGCTGGTCCGCGCGGCCCTGGTGCGCCTGGCGGATGACGACCACCTGCTGCTGGTGACCATGCACCACGTGGTTTCCGACGCGTGGAGCATGGGGGTGTTCACCCGGGAGCTGAGCACGCTGTACACGGCGTTCAGCCAGGGACAGCCCGATCCGCTCCCCGCGCTCCCGGTGCAGTACGCCGACTACGCCGCGTGGCAGAGGCGCCGGGTTGAAGGCGAGGTGCTGGACGCGCAGGCGGCGTACTGGACCCGGACGCTCGCCGGCGCGCCGGAGCTGCTGGAGCTCCCCACCGACCACCCGCGCCCGGCGCGGCAGGACCACGCGGGCGCCGTCCTGCACGTGGAGCTGGGCCGGGAGCTGACGGCGGGGCTCACGGCGCTCAGCCACCGCCACGACACCACCCTCTACATGACGCTGCTGGCCGGCTGGGCGGTGGTGCTCGCCCGGCTCTCCGGCCAGGACGACGTGGTCGTGGGCACCCCGTCGGCGAACCGCGCGCGGCCCGAGGTGGAGGAGCTGATCGGCTTCTTCGTCAACACGCTGGCGCTGCGGGTGGACCTCTCCGCCCGGCCCACCGTGGGCGAGCTGCTGGCGCAGGTCAAGGCGCGCGCGATGGAGGGGCAGCGGAACCAGGACATCCCGTTCGAGCAGGTGGTGGAGCGCCTGCGTCCCGTGCGAAGCCTGGCGTACAGCCCGCTCTTCCAGGTGATGTTCGCATGGCAGAACGCGGGGGGCGGCCGCGCACCGGAGCTGCCGGGGCTGCAGCTGGACCCCGCGGATGCCGCGCCGCGCGTGAACGCCAAGTTCGACCTGCTGCTGTCGCTGTGGGAGGATGACGGCCGCATCGCCGGCGCCGTGGAGTACGCCGTATCGCTGTTCGAGCGGGAGACGGTGGAGCGCTGGCTCGTCTACCTGCGGCGGGTGCTGGAAGAGATGGCCGCGGACGACTCGAAGCCGGTCAGCCGTCTGCAGCTGCTCGGGGATGCGGAGCGCGCGCGGGTGCTGGAGGCGTGGAACCGGACGGAGCGGCCGTATCCGCGGGGCGTGTGCATCCACGAGCTGTTCGAGGCGCAGGTGCGGGAGCGGCCCGATGCCGTGGCGCTGGTGTGGGGCGGAGCGGAGCTGACGTACCAGGAGCTGGCCGCGCGCGCCAACCGGCTGGCGCACCACCTCGCCGGGCGCGGCGTGGGGCCCGAAGCGCGCGTGGGCGTGATGCTGGAGCGGGGTGTGGAGCTGATCGTCTCGCTCCTGGCGGTGCTGAAGGCGGGCGGCTGCTACGTGCCGCTGGACCCGGGGTATCCGGCCGAGCGGCTGCGCCTGATGCTGGAGGACAGCGGCGTTCGCGTGCTGCTCAGCCGCAGCGACCTGGCCGGGGTGGTGGAGGCAGGCCACCTGGACGTGGTCCACCTGGACCGGTCCGCCGACGCGATCGCGTCGGAGCCGACCGAGGCCCCTCGCAGCGGGGCGACGGCCGAGAACCTGGCGTACATCGTCTACACCAGCGGCAGCACCGGCCGTCCCAAGGGGATCATGGTCGGCCACCGCCAGGTCGTCCAGCTGGTCGTCGAGACCGACTACGTGCAGCTGCGCCCGGGCGACCGCGTTGCGCAGGCGTCGAACGCCGGCTTCGACGCACTGACCTTCGAAGTCTGGGGCGCCTTCCTCAACGGGGCTGCCCTGGTGGGGATCCCCCAGGACGTGCTCCTCTCCCCCCGCGCCCTTCGCCAGGCGCTGCGCGAGGAGCGCATCAGCACGATCTTTCTTACGACCGCGCTGGTGAACCAGCTTTCCCACGAAGAGCCGGACATCTTCGCGCCGGTGCGCGAGGTGCTCTTCGGAGGTCAGGCCGTGGACGCGGAGAGCGTGCGGCGGTTGCTGAAGGCCGGCCGGCCCGGGCGGCTGCTGCACATGTACGGGCCCACGGAAACGACCACGTTCTGCCTGTACGAGCATGTGGAGCACGTCGCGGAGAACGCGCTGACCGTTGCGCTGGGACATGCGACGGGGAACCAGCGGATCTACCTGCTGGATGGTGCCCTGAACCCGGTGCCACGGGGCGTGCCCGGCGAGGCGTACGTGAGCGGCGGCGGCGTGTCGCGCGGCTACCTGGACCGTCCCGGACTTACGGCCGAGCGCTTCGTCCCCGACCCGTTCTCTGGCGAGCCGGGTGCGCGGATGTACCGCACCGGTGACCGGATGCGGTGGCGTGGCGAGCGGAAGCTGGAGTTCGTGGGC
>DASQBH010000648.1:0-3562 GCA_035635315.1 Longimicrobium sp. | reverse complement strand
GCAGGAGCACGAACGCGTGGGGCGGCGGCTCGCGTTCGGGGATCGGCGCCAGCTCCACCGAGCGCTGATAGTGCTGCTGCGCGCGCGCAAAATCCCACTCGTGCAGCTCGGCGATGCGACCCAGGACGTAGTGGGCGCGCGCCATGGACGGGTCCAGCGCCAGCGCCCGCTCCGCGAGCCGCCGCGCGCGTGCGAACCCCTCCTGCGCCGGCACGTAGCCGCGGTACGCCTGCCCCTGCGTGGCATCCGCCAGCTTGGCGTACGCCTCGGCGTAGTTCGGATCGATGCGGATGGCTTCTTCAAGGAACCCGGCGGCGGTGGCGTAGCGGTCGCGCGGGCTCTGGCCGGCCTGGTTGAAGGCGAAGTTGGCCTTGAGCACCTGCGCGTACGCCTCCGGGTTCGCCGTCTCCGGCTTCGTCCCGGTCCGGCGGGCCAGGCGCACGTTGAGCTGGCCGACGATGGCGCGCGAGATCTCGTCCTGGATGGCAAAGATGTCCTTGCGCTCGCGGTCGTACGTCTCGCTCCAGACGTGGTATCCCGTGCGCGCGTCGATCAGCTGCGCGGTGATGCGCACGCGCGACTCGGACTGGCGCACGCTCCCCTCCAGCACGTGCCCCACCCGCAGCGCCTTGCCGATGGAATCCACCGGCACCTCGCTGCCGCGGTAGGCGAACGACGACGTGCGCGAGGCGACGCGGAGATCCGGGACCTGCGCCAGCACGTTCAGCAGCTCTTCCGCCAGCCCGTCGGAGAAGTAGTCGTTCTCGGGGTTGCCGCTCAGGTTGACGAAGGGGAGCACGGCGATCGACGGCGGCTCCGCCGCGGCGGCGGATGCCTCGCGGCGCCCGAGCGCCATCCATCCCCCCACCAGCAGCACCGCGACGATCAGCGCGGAGGCGGCGACGCGCGCCCACCGCTGCCGCGGCCTCGCGGGGCGATCGATGGATGGCGGCGCCGGACGCTCGATCACCGCGGACGCGGGGACCCTTTCCGCGGCGGGAGGGACGGCTTCGACCGGGGCCGCGGCGACCGGCACGGAGGGCGCGGGCGTCGGCGGATCGAGATCGCGCGCGGGAGCGGCCGGGGGAGCGGAGACGGCGTGCGGCGCGGGCGGATCCACCGGAGCGGGGCGGCGGAGCTGCTCGACAAGACGCAGAGTCTCGGCGGATGGGGCCAGGCCGTACTCCGCCTGCAGCCGCCGCTCGAAGTCGGCGTAGGCGGCCAGCGCGGCGGCGGGCTCGCCGGCGCGCTCCCGCAGCACCAGCAGCCGCCGCAGCGCCGCTTCTTCGGACGGGGCAAAGGAGAGGGCGCGCTCCGCCCACAGCGCCGCGGCCCGCCACTCCCCCCGCGCCTCCTCGCGCTCGGCCAGCCTGCCCGCGGCGTCCACCGCCGCCCGCCGGCGCCGGGCGCGCTCCTCCTCCAGCCACCGCTCCGCCTCGGCCGCGTCGTCGATAAAGAAGCCGGGGAGCAGGTCGCCGCGGTACAGCTTGAGCGCGTCCTCGAACCGCCCCTCCTCCAGCGCCTGGTCGAACTCGGCCGCGTCGCAGGAGAGCCGGGCGGGGTCCAGCCCCACCTCGCGGTCGCCCCGGCTCACCACCACGTCGTCGCCCAGCGAGCGCCGCAGCTGGTGCAGCGCCTGGCGCAGGCTGTTGCGGGCGCGCTCCTGGTCGCTCTCCGGCCAGAAGAGCGCCAGCAGGGTGTCGCGGCTGTGAAAGCCGCGCGGCGTGGCGCTGGCCAGGTACGCCAGCAGCGCCAGGCGCTTGGGCTGGCTGAGCACGGAGCGCACCTCGACCGCATCGCGACGCAGGTCGACGGTGCCCAGAAGTTGAAGCCGGATCAAGGGAAAAATACCTCGGGAAGGGCGTTATCCCAAAAATAACGCAAGGCTGTACGCTGCGCTAACCCCCTGAATCGCAACTTGTTCGCACCGCTCGACGGAATGCCCGCCGACGCGGTCCCAACGACGACCGACACGATCCAGCCAACAGGGGCTCCCATGTACGACGCAGCCAGAATCCGGACTCTCCGCGGCTCCTTCTTTCGCCGCATGATCGCCATCCTTCCCCTCCTGGCCCTCGCCGCGTGCGGCGACGAGCGCGGCCCGGTGGACGCCGGCCGGGTGGAGGTGGCCGCGGTGCAGGTGACGGCGCCGGCCGCCAGCCTGACGGTGGGCGAGACGATGCAGATGGGCGCGACGCCGCGCGGGCCGAACGGCGCGGTGGTGGCGGGCGCCGCCGTCGCCTGGTCCAGCAGCGACGCGTCGGTGGCGGCGGTGAGCGCGGCGGGGGTGGTGACGGCGAACGCGCCCGGGCAGGCGACCATCCGCGCCACCAGCGGCGGGCGCACGGGACAGGCGACCGTCACCGTCGCGGCGCCGACGGCCGCGATGCTGGAGATCACCCCGGGCGGGGAGATCGAGCTGCCGGCCGGCGGGGTCGTGCAGCTGCGCGCCGTGGCCCGCACCGCGGCCGGGCAGCCGATGGGCGGCGTCGCCACGACGTGGACCAGCAGCGACGCGGGGGTGGCGCGGGTGACGGAGAGCGGCGAGGTGCACGCGGGCTTCGGCGGCACGGCGACGATCACGGCGGCCGCGGCGGGGCGCACGGCGCAGGTGACGGTGCGGGTGCGCACGACGATCGCCCACGTGGTGATCCGTCCCGGCGGCAGCAGCCTGCAGGTGGGGGCGACGGTGCGGCTCCTCGCCCGCGGGGTGACGGCGGCCGGCGACTCGCTGGACCGGGCGGTGGTGTGGGCGAGCGGGAACGAGCGCGTGGCCACGGTGGACGCGTGGGGCACGGTCACGGCGCACCGGCCCGGCAGCGCGCTGATCCGCGCGACGATGGAGGGGGTGTCCGGATACGCGCAGGTGACGGTGCCGGGGGCCGTGGAGCACCGCCTGGAGCGCGCCGCGGGGCAGCCGCTGCCGGCGCAGGTGGGGACGCGCACCGTGCGCGACGCGGCCGGCGTGATCCACGAGCAGCGGGTGGTGGTGACCGGCGGGGTGATGCGCATCGACAACGGCTACCGGCAGCGGCTGACGCTGGAGATCTACGAGGGCGACACGCGGGTGGAGACGGAGGTGTACGAGGACAACGGGCGGGTCCTGTACGACATGTGGACCGGGTTCCCCATCTTCGAGTCCACGCAGCGCCCCGGCCTGCGCCTGACGGGCGAGCTGGTGATGGAGCACGGCTTCTATACCGGGGCGATGGCGGTGACGCAGCGCATCGGCGGCGAAGGGGCGCAGGTCACGCTCCTGTTCGGCAAGCCCTGACGGCGGGTCCATTCCGCCGGATCATCACGAAGCCCGGTTCCTTCATGAGAGGAGCCGGGCTTCGTCTCGGTAAGGCAGGCATCGAGGCGCTCCAGATAAAGATCCTTCGGTCGGCGCACGGGCTGCTGCGCGTTTCCGACAGTTCGGGAGGCGCCTCTCTCAGGATGACACGTGCGGCAGGAAGGGCCGTCCTTCTGGACGTGAGGGCGTAAGGCAGGCATCGAGGCGCTCCGGATAAAGATCCTTCGGTCGGCGCACTGGCGGCTGCGCGCTTCCGACGGTTCGGCG
>DASQBH010000647.1:0-7011 GCA_035635315.1 Longimicrobium sp. | reverse complement strand
GGTGCCCGGCAGCGGTCCCTTCGCCGCCACCGGCAGCCAGGTCCCCGCGGATCCGGCGGCCGCGTTTCCCTCCTCCGCGTACCTGCGCCTGCCCAACGGGATGACGGTGGTCCCGCAGAGCCGGGTGGAGGCGGAGCACTTCTACGAAGACATCTTCGAGAAACAGATCTACTTGCGGCACGGCGTCACCCTGCAGCCGGGCGACTGTGTGTTCGACGTGGGCGGCAACATCGGCACCTTCTCCCTGTTCGCCAGCCGGCACGCACCGGGCGGGCGCATCTTCACGTTCGAGCCGGCGCCGCCGCTCTTCGCCCGGCTTCGTGCCAACCTGGAGCTGAACGGCGCCACGGCCCACGCCTTCGACCACGGCATCGCCGAGGCGGAGCGCACGGCGCGCTTCACCTTCTATCCCAACAGCTCGGGGATGTCGTCGTTCTACGCCGACGCGGACGAGGAGCGGGCGGTGCTGCGGCGGATGATGGACCGCGAGCGGGAGGCGGGGCTGGAGGGGATGGACGCGCTGATGGAGTACACGGACGAGCTGCTGGACGAGCGCTTTCGCCCGGTCGAGATGGAGTGCCGGCTTCGCCCGCTGTCGGCCGTCATCCGCGAGGAGGGGGTGCAGCGGATCGACCTGCTCAAGATCGACGTGCAGAAGGCGGAGCTCGACGTGCTGCGCGGCATCGCCGACGAGGACTGGCCCCGCATCCGCCAGGTGGTGATGGAGGTTCACGACCTCGAAGGCCGCCTGGAAGAGGTCGTGCGCCTGCTGGAGGCGCACGGCTTCCGCGTGGCCGTGGAGCAGGACGAGGCGGTGGAGGGGACGATCCTCTACAACCTCTTCGCCATCAGCCACGCCGCTCCCCCGCGCGAAGACGATCCGTCGCGGAGCGTGCACGGCGAATCCGGCGCGGATGTCGTCCAGGGAACGGCCGGCGCGAACCCGTGGCGGCTCCTCGTTCTCTCCGCGGCGTCACCGCAGATGCTGAGCGCTGCCACCGCCCGGCTCGCCCTGCATCTCGCGGAGAACCCGGCGCTGCCCTTGGCGGGCGTTGCGCGGACCCTTCGCGAGCAGCCGGCCCTGCCGCACCGCCGCGCCGTCGTGGTGCGCGACGGGGAGGACGCGTCCGCACGGCTCACCGGGCGCGATCCGACGCGCGTGGCGGACGGGGCCGCGGCGGATGAGCCCTCCGTGGTCTTCCTGTTTCCCGGGGTGGGCGAGCTGTATCCCGGGATGGCGCGCGGGCTGTACGATGCCGAGCCGGTGTTCCGCGCGGAGCTGTATCGCTGCGCGGACATCCTCCGGCGCCACCTGGACTTCGACGTCCGCGAGGCGCTCTTCACGACGGATGGAGACGAGGCTGCCCCGGCGTCCGGCGGCGTCGACCTGCGGCGCATGCTCGGTCGCGCCCCCGCCTCCGCAACGGCCGACCGGCTCACCCGCACGGAGGTGGCGCAGCCTGCGGCCTTCGCCGTGGGGTACGCGCTGGCGCGGCTGTGGGAGTCGTGGGGGATCCGCCCCGCCGCCCTCCTGGGGCACTCGCTGGGCGAGTACACCGCGGCGTGCGTGGCCGGCGTCTTCACCCTGGAGGATGCGCTGGAGACGGTGGCCCTGCGCGCCCGCGCCATCCAGGCGCTCCCCGCAGGCGCCATGCTCGCCGTGTCGCTCACCCCGAGGGCCGTGGCGCCCTGGCTGGGGGATGGGGTGGCCCTGGCGGCCGTGAACGCGCCGGAGCTCTGCGTGCTCTCCGGCCCCACGGAGGCGATCACTCGCGCCGAGCACGGCCTCGCCGCGGTGGGCCACGTCGTGCGTCGCCTGGCGACGACGCACGCGTTTCACTCGCCGTCCATGCAGCCGGCGGCGGAGCAGGTGGCGGCGCTCGCCACGCGGATGCGCCTGTCGCCCCCGCGCATTCCCCTTCTCTCCAACGTCACCGGAACCTGGCTCACGCCGGCGGAAGCCACGGATCCCGGCTACTGGGCGCGGCACCTGGTGGGCACGGTCCACTTCGCCCGTGCCACGGAGGAACTGCTGGCCCGGCCGGGGCGGGTGCTGGTGGAGGTGGGCCCCGGGGGTTCGCTGGGGGCGTTCGTCCGGCAGCAGGCAGCGGTGCGCGGAACGCCCGTCCCGTCCGGCGTTGCGTCCCTGCCCCACGCGGCGGAGCATGCCGCGGAGCCGGGATTCGTGCTGCACGCGCTGGGGCGGCTGTGGGCGGCGGGTGTGCAGGTGGACTGGGCCGCGTTCCCGGACCAGGAAAGCAGGCGGGTCCGTCTTCCCCTGGCTGCGACCGAGGGGCCGGTTTCGGCAGAAGGCACCGATTCGGCACAGGAGGATGCCGACGACGAGCTGGTGCGGGAGCTCGCGGCCATCTGGGGTGGACTGCTCGGTGTGGAAGCCGGACCAGAGGATGACTTCTTCCTCCTGGGGGGGCACTCCGTCGTGGCGACGCGGCTCATCGCGCGCGTGCGCGAGCGCTTCGGCGTGGAGATGCGGCTGCGGACCCTGTTTCAGACGAGGACCGTCTCCGGGATGGCGGACTGGATTCGGCATGCCGCCGCCCACCGGGGCTGATGATGATACCGCTTCGGCGGGTCGTTCGTGCATCCGAGCCTGAAACGGCGTCATACGTAATCCGGAATAGAAAGCATGACTTCCTGAGGGAGGCGCCGCTCTGAGCTTGCCCTTACCGGGAATTCGGCGCCGGAGTCAGTACAGGCAGCAGGTTCTTCGCGAGCGCTCCCTCACGTCAGGAAGTCACGGTTCTTCTTGCGGATTCGGTATTACGATTACACGCGGAGGAGCGGAGAAAATCCTCCACGTCCTCCGCGTGAGACCCGATCACGCTCCATCTGCGTTCTCCGGGAGCGACAGCACTCCTCATCGGGAGAAGCTGCTCACCAGCAACCGCCACGCCTCGCCCAGCGTCGTCGCCATCTCCTCCCGCACCCACGCGTCCTCCTCCACCTCTTCCCTTCCCCGCAGCGCGTGCCGCGCCGCCTCCGTGCCGATGCGTTCCAGCACCCACCCCGCGTGCCCGCGCACCAGCGGCTCCTCGTCGTTCAGCGCGATGACGAGCGCAGGGACGCCTTGGACGCGCCCCAGTGCCCGAGCGTGACGGCCACGTTGCGCAGCAGGCCCTCTCGATCCCGCTCTCCACCGGACGACGGACCGTGCGAGCCGCTCAACACCCTGAACGCCATGGCGCGAGCCCCCGCTCCTGTCCCGCGCGCACGCGCACGGCGGATGCGCGTGCCCGCCGGGTTGCAGACCCGCATCCGCGGTTCACCGGACGAAACGGAGACGTCGCAGACTTCTTTTGACCCGCATCCCGTCGCATCGCGATCGTTGTGTTCGATCCACACGAACCGGAGCGATGCAATGATGACGAGAGGTTTCCGGGCGCCGCCCGGCCCGGACGACGCGGAGCCCGCGTCCCGGGTGGGGGAATGAGCGCGTGCACGCCATCGAGACACACGCGCTGACGCACCGCTTCGCGGGCGGGGAGCCCGTGCTCCGCGCGCTGGAGCTGCGGGTGCCGGCGGGGAGCATCTACGGGTTCCTGGGCCCGAACGGCGCGGGAAAGACGACCACGCTGCGCCTGGTGCTGGGGCTGCTCGCGCAGCAGACGGGCACCATCCACCTCTTCGGCCGGCCGCTGCGGCGGCACCGGGCAGAGCTGCTGCGGCAGGTGGGCTCGTGCATCGAGAGCCCGTCGCTCTACGCGCACCTGACGGCGAGGGAAAACCTGCGTGTCTGGCAGCTCGTCTTTGGCTGCCCCGCCCGCCGCATCGACGAGGTGCTCGCCCTGGTGGGCCTGGCGGACACGGGGAGCAAGCGCGCCGGCCAGTTCTCCCTGGGGATGAAGCAGCGGCTGGGGCTGGCCGCGGCGCTGCTGCACGAGCCCCGGCTGCTGGTGCTGGACGAGCCCACCAACGGGCTGGATCCCCACGGCATCCTGGAGATGCGCGACCTCCTCCTTGCGCTCAACCGCGAGCACGGCACCACCATCGTCGTCTCCAGCCACCTGCTGTCCGAGGTGGAGCGCCTGGTGACGGACGTGGGCATCATCAGCCGGGGCGAGCTGCGCTTTCAGGGCCCGCTCGCGGAGCTGATGGCCCGGCGCGAGGCGGCGGCGTTCACCACCATCGACACGGCGGACAACGCCCGTGCCCTCGACGTCCTGGCGGCGGGCGGATGGACGGCGCGGCCGCACGAGGGCAAGCTGCGCCTTCCCCCCCTGCCCCCCGCGGAGCTGGGGCGCATGAACCACGGACTGGTGCTGGCCGGCGTGTCCGTCCACGAGATCGCCACCCACGGCACCCGTCTGGAATCCCTCTTCGTAGACCTGGTCCAGGGGTGACGATGATCGCATCCCCCTTGCCCGTGCTGCGGGCGGAATGGCTCAAGCGGCGGCGCAGCCTGGCCGGATGGCTCATCCTGGGCGGCGGCCTCTTCACCCCCCTCATCATCTTCGCCGTGCGGCTGCACCAGCACCGCGGGCTCCCGACGCTCTACTCCTCCGGCACGTTCTGGCAGAAGCACTGGACGGAGTCGTGGGAATCCATCTCCATCCTGATCCTTCCCGTGATGTGCGTGCTCATCCCCGCCCTGGTGGCGCAGATCGAGTACCGCAACGGGACGTGGAAGCAGGTGCACGCGGCCCCGCAGTCCGCCGCGTCCGTCTTCTTCGCCAAGCTGGCCGTGGTGGTGGCCATGCTGGTGCAGCTCTTCGTCGTGCTGAACCTGGGGATCTGGCTCTCGGGCGTGGCACCCGTCCTCGTCTTCGGCGACGTGCACGCGCCGGCCGAGGCCCTCCCCGTGGGTCACTTCCTGGCGCGGAACCTCGCCTTTTTCGTGGACTGCCTGCCGGCGATCGCGCTGCAGTACGCGCTGGCGCTCCACTTTCGCAACTTCATGGCCCCCGTGGGCATCGGGATGGCGGGGTGGATGTTCGCGCTGGGCACGCTGAGCAGCCGGGTGAGCTACCTGGTCCCCTTCTCCTATCCCGGGAGGGACTACCTGGTGGATACGGGGTACCGGAGCGGGCACGGGCTCCCCGTGGGGCTCCCGGCGCTCGCCCTCGCCACCTTCGTCCTCTTCACCCTGGCCGGATTCGCCATGTTCGCGGGAAAGAAGGACCGGGGCGCGTGAGGCGCGGGGTGGTCGCGCTGCTGCACGCGGGCTACTGGGCCGCGTACCTGCTGGTGCTGGCGCTTGCGCTGGCGGTGCTGCGGCTGCAGGTGGACCCCGTGGGGCCGCTCCTTTCCCCCCGGCTGGCCGCGCGGCTGGGCGTGCTGGCCGTCGCGCCGAACGTCGCCGCGTTCTACCTGTCGTACCTCGTCCTCTTTCCCCGCTTCCTGGCGCGGCGGCGGATCGCCGGGCTGCTGGCGGCGGGGACGGTGGTGAGCCTGGGCTGCGCGGCGCTGGGCACCCTGGCCACGTGCCTGGCCAGCGATCCCGACCAGGCAGTCTGCACGTCGCGGGCGGACCTGGCGGGGGTGATGGCGTGGCTGGCGCCGGTGGCCGCGGCGCACGCCCTGATGGCGCTGGGGATGCGCGGCTTCGTGGGGTGGTACGGGGACCTGCGGATCAAGGAGGAGCTGGCGCGCAGGACGCACGAGGTGGAGTCGGCGCTGGTGCGCTCCAAGCTGGACCCGCACTTTCTCTTCAACACGCTGAACAACATAGACGTGCTGATCCAGCGGGACCCGGCGGCCGCCTCCGCGTACCTCAACAAGCTGTGCGACCTGATGCGCTTCGTGCTGTACGAGGCGCGGGCGGAGACCATTCCCCTGGCGGCGGAGCTGGCGTACATCGAGACGTACCTGGACCTGGAGCGCATCCGCTCCGCCAACCCGCGCCACGTGGCCTGGGCCGTGTCCGGCGACCCCGCGGGGCTGCGAATCGCCCCCATGGTCTTCATCCCCTTTCTGGAGAACGCCTTCAAGCACGCGGCCAGCTCCCGGACGGGAACGGACATCGCGGTGGAGGTGCGGATCGAGGGGCACCGCGTGCACTTTCGCTGCGCCAACCGGCACCGCGGCGGCGCCGGCCCCGCGTCCGAGCCCGGGGGGCTGGGCAACCCGCTGATGGCCCGGCGCCTGGAGCTGCTCTACCCCGGCCGGCATGCGATGGAGGTGGCGGACGACGGCGGCACCTGGACCGTTCGCCTGACCGTGGAGCTGGAATGACGCGCTGCATCATCGTCGAGGACGAGCCGCTGGCCCTGGAGCGCCTGGAGGCGTACGTGCGGCGCCTCCCGGTGCTGCAGCTGCTGGCCACCTTTCACGACGCGCTGGAGGCGCTCGCGTTCCTCCAGGCGAACGCGGTGGACCTGGTGTTCCTGGACGTGCGGCTGGGCGGCTGGTCGGGGATGGAGCTGCTGGAGACCTCGGCGGTCACGGGAGAGGTGATCCTCACCACCGCGCATCCCGAGTACGCGCCGCGGTCGTACGACCTGAAGGTGGCGGATTACCTGCTGAAGCCGTTCACTTTTCCGCGCTTCGTGCAGGCGGTGGAGCGGGCGCGCGGCAACCTGGCCCGGCGCGAGCAGCCGGGCGCGCGGGACTTCGTGTTCGTAAAGACGGAGCTGCGGCTGGAGCGGGTGCGGCTGGACGAAGTGCTGTACATCGAGGGGATGGGCGACTACCGGCGCATCCACACGGTGCACAAGCGGATCATGACGCTGCAGACCTTCGGGGAGCTGGAAGCGAAGATCGCCGCGGACGTGGTGTGCCGGGTGCACAAGTCGTACATGGTGGCGCTGGACCGCATCGAGACGGTGGAGCGGGACCGCATCCGGATCGGCGAGGCGCTGATCCCCGTCTCCGACACCTACCGCGACCGGTTCTACGCCCTCATCGGCCATCGGACGTGAGAGGGGTGTTTGGAATCCCATCGGCGGATTTGATTTCCTGAGGGAGGCGCCGCTTCAAACCTGCTGTTACGGAGGCGTTTGGCGCCGACCGAAGGATCTCGCCGGCAGCACCTGGGGGCTGGACCAGTGCCGC
>DASQBH010000646.1:0-3679 GCA_035635315.1 Longimicrobium sp. | reverse complement strand
CGCCGATGGTGGACGTTGCCCGCGACCCGCGCTGGGGGCGCATCGTGGAGGGCGCGGGGGAGGACCCGTACCTCGGCTCGATCATGGCGGCGGCGCGGGTGCGCGGGTTCCAGGGCGCGGACCTGCGCGCGCCGCTTTCGCTTGCGGCCACGGCCAAGCACTTCGCGGCGTACGGCGCGGCGGAGGGCGGGCGCGACTACAACATCGCCGACATCTCCCCGCGCACGCTGCGCGAGACCTACCTGCCGCCCTTTCGCGCGGCCGTCTGCGCCGGCACGCAGACGCTGATGGCCAGCTTCAACGAGATCGGCGGCGTGCCCGCGCACGGCAGCCGCGAGCTGCTGACGGACGTGCTGCGCGGCGAGTGGGGCTTTCACGGCCTCGTCGTCAGCGACTGGGCCGGCGTGCAGGAGATGATGCCGCACGGCGTCGCCCCCACCCGCGGCGCGGCGGCGCGCATGGGGCTGCACGCGGGCGTGGACATCGACATGGTGAGCGAGATCTACCTGAAGGACCTGCCGGCGGAGATCCAGGCGGGCCGCGTCCCCATGGCGGAGCTGGACGAGGCCGTGAGCCGCGTGCTGCGGCTGAAGTATCGCCTGGGCCTGTTCCAGAATCCGTACTCCCGCGGTGACGCGGCGCGCGAGCAGCCCGTGGGCCGGTTGCTGCCGGAGCACCGCCGCGCGGCGCGCACGGCCGCCGCGCGCAGCATGGTGCTGCTGAAGAACGAGGGCGCCGTGCTCCCGCTCGACCGCGGCCGTATCCGCCGCATCGCCGTCATCGGCCCGCTGGCGACGGACCGCCGCTCGCCGATGGGGAGCTGGGCGGGCGCCGGGCGGGTGGAAGACGTGGTGACGGTGCTGGACGGCATCCGCGCCGCCGTGCGTCCGGGGACGGAGGTGATCCACGCGGTCGGGGTGGAGAGCGTGCGGTCGATGGAGCGCGGCGGCTTTGCGCAGGCGGCGCGCGCGGCGCGGCGGGCGGACGCCGTGGTGCTCGTCGTGGGCGAGGCGGAGGACCAGAGCGGCGAAGCCAGCAGCCGCGCGTACCTGGATCTCCCCGGCGCACAGCGCGAGCTGGTGGATGCGGTGCGCGCGGCGGCGGGCGGCAGGCCGCTGGCGGTGGTGCTGATGAACGGCCGCCCGCTCGCCATCGAATGGATGCACGGGAGCGTGCCCGCGATCCTGGAAGGCTGGTTCGGCGGCGTGGAGATGGGGAACGCGGTGGCGGACGTGCTCTTCGGCGACGTGAACCCCGGCGGCAAGCTGCCGGTCACCTTTCCGCGGACGATCGGGCAGGTGCCCATCTACTACAGCTACCGCCAGACCGGCCGCCCCGCGCACGCGCTGAACGAGTATACCAGCAAGTACGAGGACGTGCCCTGGACGCCGCTCTACTCCTTCGGCCACGGCCTCAGCTACACCTGGTTCCGCTACGGCCCCGTGCGCCTGAGCGCGACGCGGATGACGCCAGCGGACTCGCTGACGGTGTCGGTGGACGTGACCAACGCCGGCGCGCGCGCGGGCGACGAGGTGGTGCAGCTGTACGTGCAGGACCGCGCCGCCGGCATGACGCGCCCCGTCCGCGAGCTGCGCGGCTTTCAGCGCATCCACCTGCGCGCCGGGGAGACGCGCACCGTCACCTTCCGCATCGACGTTGACGACCTGGCGTTCTGGGGACCCGGGATGCGCCGCATCGCCGAGCCGGGGCTGTTCGTCGCGGAGGTGGGCACCAGCTCGGACCGGGTGCAGGGCGCGGAGTTCGAGCTGGCGACGTATCAAGGGGAGACGGTCGACGTCCCCGAGCGCTGCGAGGCGGCGTGATGCGAATTCCGGAACCGAAGGATCGAAGCGTTTCGAATGGCCCTGGGCTGGCGTCCGCGGGCGGCCCCCTCTCCCGGCCTCTCCTCCGTAAACTGCACGGGGGAGAGGTGACGAGCGCCGAGGTTTTCGAAGCGCGATCGAATTCTCCCCTCTCCGCGAGGAACGAGCGGGGAGGGGCACCCTGGCGGACGCAGTTCCGTGCCAGCCGGCGTGCCGCCGTCCTCCTCGCTCTTCTCACGGCCGGGTGCGGGGGCGGCGAAGAGGCGGAGGTGCGCACCATCCGCTTCTGGGCGATGGGACGCGAAGGCGAGGTGGTGGAGCAGCTGGTCCCCGAGTTCGAGCGGCGCAATCCGGGCATTCGCGTGGACGTGCAGCAGATCCCCTGGACCGCCGCGCACGAAAAGATGCTCACGGCGTTCGTGGGGGATGCCACGCCGGACGTAGCGCAGCTGGGGAACACCTGGGTGCCGGAGTTCCAGGCCCTCAACGCGCTGGAGCCGCTGGACGCCCGCGCCGCCGCGTCCGCATCCACCCCCCGCGCCGACTACTTCGCCGGCATCTGGGACACCAACGTGATCGACGGGCAGACGTACGGGCTGCCCTGGTACGTCGACACCCGCGTCCTCTTCTATCGCCCGGACCTGATGGCCGCCGCCGGCTATCCCCAGCCGCCGACCACCTGGGCGCAGTGGATGGACGCCATGCGCAAGATGAAGGCGCGGATGGGGCCCGGGCAGCACCCCATCCTGCTGCCCACCAACGAGTGGCCGCAGCCGGTGATCCTGGGGATGCAGGCCGGCGGCACCCTGCTGCGCGACGGCGGCCGCTACGGCGACTTTTCCAACGCCGACTTCCGCCGCGGATTCCAGTTCTACGTCGACCTCTTTCGCGAGGGGCTGGCGCCGCGGGTGAGCGCGTCGGAGATCAGCAACCGCTACCAGGAGTTTGAGCGCGGCAACATCGGGATGGTGATCACGGGGCCGTGGGAGATCGGGGAGTTCGGGACGCGGGTGGCCAGCGCCCCGTGGGCCACGGCGCCGCTTCCCGGGCCGGACGGGCCGGGCGTATCGCTGGCGGGCGGCGCGTCGCTCGTGCTCTTCCGCGGGTCGAAGCAGAAGGAAGCGGCGTGGAAGTTCATCGAATACCTCTCCGAGCCCGCGCAGCAGGTGCGCTTCTACGAGCTCACGGGCGACCTGCCCGCGCGGCGCAGCGCCTGGCGGTCGCCCGTGCTGGCGGGGAACGTCCACGCGCAGGCCTTTCGCAGCCAGCTGGACCGCGTGGTGCCGCTGCCCAAGGTGCCCGAGTCGGAGCAGATCGTGAACAAGGTCTTCGAGCAGGGGGAGCGCGCCGCCCGCGGCTCCGCCACGGTGGACCAGGCGCTCCGCACCCTGGACGGCGAGGTGGACCGCCTGCTGGAGAAGCGCCGGTGGATGCTGGACCGGCGCGAGGGAGGGGGACGATGAGGGTGATTGCGACGGGCTCCGGCGTCCGCCCCCTCCGCTCGCTCAGGCTCGCACCTCCTCCAAAACTGCTGGGGGAGGTTGGGGTTGCCGAGGGAGCGGGGTGCTTCGAAAGGCGGCGGACTGCGTCCGAGGGCGCCCCCCTCCCCGGCCCTCCCCCGCAAACTGCGCGGGGGAGGGAGAATTCGATTGCGCTTCGGCAGGCGTCTCGCTGCGCCCGACAGGCCCCCTCTCCCCCGGCCCCTCTCCCCCGCTGCGCGGGAGAAAGGGGAGAATTCGATTCCGCTTCGACCGGCTTCGACGCGCGCCGTTGGGGCCTCTCCCCCGGCCCCTCCCCGCTCGTTCCTCGCGGAGAGGGGAGAATTCGGGTGCGCCCGGCAGCCTCGTTGCCGTTCT
>DASQBH010000645.1:0-8247 GCA_035635315.1 Longimicrobium sp. | reverse complement strand
CCAGCATGACCAAGTACGGCTTTCGCCGCCCGCCGTACGCCTGGAAGGCCAAGGCGGCCGTGGGCTGGGCGCCCCTGGAGGTGGACCGCTTCACCGTCGAGGCGTCGGCCCGGCTGCACCCGGAGAACGCGCGGCACTGGTACTCGTTCGATGCGTACGCGTCGCAGCTGGAGAACACCCGCTTCTTCGGCTTTGGCAACGAGACCACGCGCACGGACGCCAGCGAGCTGTACGACACCTGGCTGCGGCAGGTGCGCGTGGAGCCCTCGGTGCACTTTCCGCTAGGAGAGCGCGGGGTGCTGGAGCTGGGCCCGGTGCTGCAGTGGACGGACCCGGAGGTGGAGCTGGGGAGCCCGGTGGACGTGGAGCGGCCCACCGGCCATGAGGCCTTCGGCCAGATCGGCTTCCGGACGGAGCTGGAGCTGGACGGCCGCGACGTGTCCAGCTTTCCGCGGCGCGGATGGCGGCTGGAGACGGGCGGATCGGCGTACCCGGCCGCCTGGGACGCGGAGGGCGCGTTCGGCGAGGCGCACGTGATGGCGGCCACCTACCTGTCGTTCGGCGCGGGGCCCATCGTGGCGGTTCGCGCCGGCGGCAAGCGGGTGTGGGGCGACTTTCCCTTCTACGAGTCGGCGTTCCTGGGCGGCGGCAGCACGCTCCGCGGCTACACGGGCCAGCGCTTCGCGGGCGACATGATGGCGTTCGGCGGGGCCGAGCTGCGGATGCCGCTCATCCGCCTGAACCTGCTGGCGCGCGGCATCTTTGGGGTGATGGGGCTGATGGACGCCGGCCGCGTGTGGTACGACGGCGAGTCGGACGGCGAGCTGCACACCGGCATCGGCGGCGGCGTGTTCTACCACGTCGCCGGCCAGACGGTGACGGTGACGGTCGCGTCCGGCGAGCGGACGAGCCTGAACTTCGGGTTCGGGATGCCGTTTTGAGGTGACGAGGTGAACGGGTGATGAGAGGCGCTGCGTTTCCGCAGGGGCCCTCTCCCCCGACCGGCCTTTCGCTCGTTCCTCGCGACGGCGGTCGACCCCTCCCCCAACCCCGGGGGAGGGGTGTTTTGTCACCGCGACAACCGCGCATGCAGACAAACCCCTCCCCCGCAGTTTGGGGGAGGGGTCGCCGCGAGCCGCGAGGAACGAGCGGCGAAGACGGCGGGGGAGAGGGCCTCCCCGGCAAAGCCGGGGGCGCACGGGCGCCACACCCGCCCCTTCACCCCTTCACCACCCCACCCGTCCCGCTGCACCGGTCCGTCCGCTATCTTCCCCGCATGTCCACCCTCCCCATCGAATCCGCGCTTCCCGAGCTGAAGACCGCGCTCGCGGGCGCAGGCGCCGGCGCGGCGGTGCTGCAGGCGCCGCCGGGCGCGGGCAAGACCACGCGCGTGCCACTGGCGCTGCTGGACGAGCCGTGGCTGGCGGGGCGCCGCATCGTCATGCTGGAGCCGCGGCGGCTGGCGGCGCGGGCTGCGGCGCGGCACATGGCGCGGCTGCGCGGCGAGGAGGTGGGCGGCACGGTGGGATACCGCGTGCGGATGGAGACGCGCGTGGGCCCCACGACGCGGATCGAGGTGGTCACCGAGGGCGTGCTGACGCGCATGCTGCAGTCGGACCCGGCGCTGGAAGGCGTGGGGATCGTGATCTTCGACGAGTTCCACGAGCGCAGCCTGCACGCGGACCTGGGCCTGGCGCTCACCCTGCAGTCACGCGCCCTGCTCCGCGACGACCTGCGCCTGCTGGTGATGAGCGCCACGCTGGACGGCGCCCCCGTCGCCGCGCTGCTGGGGGACGCGCCGATCGTCACCAGCGAGGGCCGCGGCTTTCCCGTGGACGTCCGCTATCAGCCGAGCCGTGTCGAGGGGCGGATGGAGCCGGCGGTGGCGCGCGTGGTCCGGCAGGCGGTGGAATCGTCGGAGGGCGACGTGCTCGTCTTTCTCCCCGGCGCGGGAGAGATCCACCGCGTGGAGGAGATGCTGCGCGACGGCGGCCTGTCGCCAGACGTGCGGGTGATGCCGCTCTACGGAAACCTGCCGCAGCAGGCGCAGGACGAGGCCATCGCCCCCAGCCCGCCCGGCCGCCGCAAGGTCGTGCTCTCGACGTCCATCGCCGAGACCAGCCTGACCATCGAAGGCGTGCGCGTGGTGGTGGATTCGGGGATGATGCGCGTTCCCCGCTTCTCCCCGCGTACCGGGATGACGCGGCTGGAGACGGTGACCGTGTCGCGCGCGTCGTCGGAGCAGCGGTGCGGGCGGGCGGGGCGCGTGGCGCCGGGCGTCTGCTGGCGGATGTGGCCGGAGCACGCGCAGGCGGGGCTGGTGCCCCACGGCACGCCGGAGATCCTGGACGCGGACCTGGCCCCGCTGGCGCTGGAGCTGGCCGCCTGGGGCGTGGCCGATCCCGCGGAGCTGGCGTGGCTGGACCCGCCGCCCGCCGCCGCCTTTGCGCAGGCGCGGGAGCTGTTGGCGGAGCTAGGTGCGCTGAATCCCAGCGGCGCCGTCACCGCGCACGGGCGGCGGATGGCGGAGCTGCCGCTGCATCCGCGCCTGGCCCACATGCTCCTGCGTGGGCGGGAGCTGGGCCTCGGCGGACTGGCGTGCGACCTGGCCGCGCTGCTGGGCGAGCGCGACGTCTTTCGCCGCGGCGACGCGCCGCCGGACGCGGACCTGCGCCTGCGGCTGGAGGCGCTGCGCGACCTGGCCGCCAACCGCCGCGTCCGCGGCCCGGCGGACGTCGGTGCGCTGCGCCGCGTACAGGCGGAGTCGCGCGAGTGGCGCCGCCGCCTCGGCATCCGTGGGGATGACGGCGATCCGTCGGCCGCGGGGCTGCTGCTGGCGCTGGCGTACCCGGATCGCATCGGCCAGCGGCGGCCGGGAAAGCCCGGACGCTTTCTGCTGCGCAACGGCCGCGGCGCCGCGCTGGCGGAATCCGATCCGCTCGCCTCGTCATCGTACCTCGTCGCGGCGGAGCTGGACGGGCAGGGGCGCGAGAGCCGCGTCTACCTTGCCGCGCCCGTGGAGCAGGACGAGATCGAGCGCCACTTCGCCGACCAGATCGAGCGCGAAGAAGCCGTCGCCTGGGACGCGGAGGCGAAGGCGGTGCGCGCGCGGCGGCGGGAGCGGCTGGGCGCGCTGGTGCTGCGCGAGGGCCATCTGCCCGATCCCGATCCGGACCTCGTCACCGCCGCGCTGCTGCAGGGGATCGCGGCGGAGGGGATCGGCGCGCTGGGGTGGAGCAAGGGCGCCGCGCAGCTGCGGGAGCGCATCGCCTTTCTGCATCACCATGATCCCACGTGGCCGGACGTGTCGGACGCGGCGCTGGCGGGGAGCCTGGAGGAGTGGCTGGGGCCGTACGTCTACGGCAAGTCGCGCCTGGACGAGGTGCAGCGCATCGATCTGACGGAGATCCTGCTGGGGATGCTGGGCTGGGAGCGGCGCACGGCGGTGGACGAGCTGGCGCCGTCGCACCTGGAGGTGCCCAGCGGCTCGCGTATCCCCATCGACTACGCCGACCCGGAGGCACCCGTACTCGCCGCGCGGCTGCAGGAGCTGTTCGGGATGACGGAGACGCCGCGGGTCGCCGGCGGGCGCGTGCCCCTCGCCATCCACCTGCTTTCGCCCGCGCACCGCCCCGTGCAGGTGACGCGCGACCTCGCCAGCTTCTGGCGCAGCGGCTACTTCGAGGTCAAGAAAGACCTCAAGGGCCGCTACCCCAAGCACTACTGGCCCGACGACCCGCTCCAGGCGCAGGCCACCTCACGCGTGCGCCCCCGGCCGGGGTGAGGGAGGCGTGGCGGGCTCTGCGCTGGGCCGGCGACCGATGGTGAGACGGCGTCGACGACGTCCCGACGCGGCATGCCCCGGCCAACACGGGTTAAAACCCGCGTCTAGAAAGGCCATAAGCCCGGTCTTTGCTCGTTCCTCGCAAAACCGGGCTTCAACTGCTCGCGTGGGCAGGGCCCGCACTCCGTTGATCGTTCAGCGCGCACACATCCGTCCGCGCGCGCCGGCCCCCGCCGTCCCGAGCAGGTGAAGCCCCGCCGGGCGAGCTCCGCGAGCCCAGGGCGGGGCTTATGGCCGTTCTAGCCGCGGGATTCATCCCGTGTCCCTGCGGGGTGCGCCGAAACCCGCCGTCCACAATTCCGACGCCGCATCCCGTGGTCCCCGGCGAGGCGCCTCGGATCCCACCCCTCACTCCACCTCGTCGATAGAGCGCGGCCAGTCCTCCTTGAGCAGCCGCGACATCGCGCGATCCGCCAGGCGCCGCCCGCCCGTCTGGCAGCGGGCGCAGTAGTTGGTCTCGTTCTCGGCGTAGACGATGCGCTGCACCGGCGCGCCGCAGACGGGGCACGGCTGGCCGAACCGCCCGTGCACCGCCATCTGGGGATGGAACGCGCGGATCTTCTCCGGGAACCCATCCGCCGCCTCGTCCCGCAATCGATCGATCCACAGGCGCAGCGTGTCGCGCGTGGCGGCGTAGAGGCGCGCGTGATCGTCGTCGTCCAGCTTGTCGGTCAGCTTGAGCGGCGAGAGCCTGGCCGCGTGCAGAATCTCGTCCGAGTACGCGTTGCCGATGCCGCTGAACAGCCGCGGGTCGGTGAGCGCGCGCTTTACCGTGTGCCGCTCCCTGACGAGCGCCGCGCGGAACTCCTCCGGCGTGGCATCCATCACCTCCAGCCCGCCGCGATCGAACGCCCGGAGCGCATCCGCCCCGCGCAGCAGGTGGATGGACGCGCGCCGCTTGCTCCCCTGCTCCGTCAGCGCGAGGGTGCCGTGCTCGAAGTCGAACGCCGCGAGCCCGATCTTCCCCGGCACCTTTGCCCCCGCCGCCAGCCAGCGGAACCGCCCCGCGATCATCAGGTGCACGACGATGTAGCGCTCTCCATCCAGCGCGATCACGATCCGCTTCCCCATCCGCCGCACCCCCGTCACCCGCGCACCGGCCAGCTCCGCGGGGCGCGGCTGCACCGTCCGCAGCACGAACGGGTTGGCGATGCGGATGCCGGTGAGCGCGTGGCCCACGATCCGCCGCTCCAGCGCCTCCAGGTACACCTCTACGTCGGGAAGCTCGGGCATGGCGTGAGATGAAAGAGGAAGCGCCCGCCCCGGAATGGGAGCGGGCGCGCCGATGCTCGTTGATCTTTTGTCCGCGCAGGCGGACAGCGTGAAGTCGTTGCCGCGATGCCGCGATTTCAATCGCTCCGGACGATCCCAGCCATCCACCTCCCGTACCTTCGTACCTCGTACCTTCGTACCCCCCTACACCCCCGCCGCCACCGCCTCGATCGACACCGGCTCCGCGGCCCCGCGCCCGGCCAGGAACCGCTGCGCCAGCTCCACGTACTCCGTGGTGCCGATGTACAGCGGCGTGCGCTGGTGGAGCGATTCCGGCTCGATGTCGTTGATGCGCCCCACGCCGTCGGAGGCGCAGCCGCCCGCCTGCTCGGCGATCATGGCCAGCGGCGCCGCCTCGTACAGCAGCCGCAGCTTGCCGTTCTTGTTCTTGTTGTCGGCCGGGTACATGAAGAAGCCGCCGTACAGCAGGTTGCGGTGAAAGTCCGCCACCAGCGACCCGATGTAGCGCGCGCTGAACGGCTTGGGGATCTGGCCATCCATCCCCTTGAGGTAGTCCACCAGCGCCTGCTGCTCCGGCGCCCACTTTCCGTAGTTCCCCTCGTTCACGCTGTAGATGCGCTGCCCCTTTTCCGGGATGCGGATGTTGGGGTGCGAGAGCAGGAACTCGCCGATGGAGGGCTCCAGCGTGAACCCGTGCACGCCGTTGCCCGTGGTGTACACGAGCATGGTGGACGAGCCGTAGACCACGTAGCCCGCCGCCACCTGCTTGTACCCGGGCTGCAGGCAGTCCTCCACGCAGCCGCGTGGGTGGTCGCTCACCTTGCGGTGCACGCTGAAGATGGTGCCCACCGACACGTTGGCCTCGATGTTCGACGATCCGTCCAGCGGATCGAAGAGCACGCAGTACTTGCCCGTGGGAAAGCGGTCGGGGATGGGGATGAAGTCCGCCTCCTCCTCCGACGCCATCCCGCACAGGTGCCCCGTGTGGTCCAGCGCCTTGAAGATCACCTCGTGGGCGTACTCGTCCAGCTTCTTCACCTCCTCGCCCTGCACGTTCACCTCGCCGGTGTAGCCCAGCACGTCGGCCAGCCCCGCGCGGCGCACCTCGCGCGCGATCATCTTGGCGGCGAAGGCGATGTCGTACATGATGTTGGAGAAGGCGCCCGTGGCTTCGGGGAACTGGCGCTCCGCCTCGATGATGTGACGCTCGATGGTGACGACGGACCTCTGGCTCACTATGGCCTCGGGGGTACGGATTTCGATTTCTGGGCGGCGTACTCGCGCTGCCGTGCGTAAGCGACCTTCTCGAACGGGTTCTCGTGGTACCCGTGCCTGAACCACTCCGCGCAGTACTTCAGCGCGAACAGCGGATCGTCCCTCCACTGCTCCACGTGCACCAGCTCGTGCACGATCAGGTCGTCCGTGACCGGCGTGTCGGCGTTCCACAGGATGGTGCGCCCCAGCGTCACCGCACCCGCGGGCCCGCTCCCGCCGATGAACAGCCCCCCGATCCCCGGGATGAGCCGGTTGCGGCGCACCACCACGTCCGGCGGCACCGGGTGCGGCAGCTCCTCGTCCGGCACCCGCGGCCCCAGCACCCGGTCGGCCAGCGCCGACAGCAGGCTCACGGCTCCACCCTTCGCCATCCGGTTCCCCCCGGCTCCACCTCGATGCGCACCGTGCCGTCGCGGTCCGTGCGCGCCACGTCGATCCCGCGCGCGCCCACCCGCGCCAGCACCTCGGCGTGCGGGTGCCCGTAGTCGTTGCGCACGCCCGCGGAGACCACGACGAGCTGCGGATCGACCGTGTCCAGAAACGGGCCGGAGGATGCGGTGCGGCTGCCGTGGTGCCCCGCCTTGAGCACGTCGGCGCGCAGTGAGTCGCCGTAGCGGGCGATCAGCCGCCCCTCCACGATGGACGATGCGTCGCCCGTGAGCAGCGCGGAAAAGGCGCCGTAGCGCACCCGCACCACTGCGCTAATGTCGTTCGGATCGTCGGGGGCGTCAAGAGCGTCCACGGTGGGCCAGAGGAACAGGAGTTCCACCCCGTCGACCTGCAATGTACGGTCCTGACGCGCCGCGTTCCAGTCGATCTTGCGCTCCTCTGCTACCTGCAGCGTCTGCAGGTAGACGGGCGTCCCCATCGGCATCCCGGGCTCGATCACCCGCCCCACGGGGAGCGCGCGCATCACTGCCCCCGCCCCGCCGATGTGGTCCGCGTGCGGATGCGTGAGCACCAGCGCTTCGATCCGCCTGGCCCCGCGGGCGCGGAGAAAGGGGAGGACGCGCCGCTCCCCCGCGTCCCACCCGTCGTCGCGCTCCCCCGCGTCGATCAGCACCCACCGCCCCGCCGGCGTCCGCAGCGCGATGGCGTCTCCCTGTCCCACGTCGATGAAGTCGATCTCCAGCCCGCCGCCCACCGCCTCGCCCGCCATCGGCAGCAGCAGGAACGCCCCCGCGGCCGACATCCCCGCCACCGCCCAGCGTACCCGGTCGCGCATCCGCCCCACGGCGTCCAGCGCGAGGAGAAAGACGAGCGACGCGGCCGCCCACGCCCACCACTGCGGCCGCGCCACCGCCGCGTGCCCGCCGGGGACCTGGATGGCGACGTCCACCACCGCGTTCAGCACGTCCAGCGCGAGCCCGGCGCCGTCCGCCAGCAGGTGCGCCAGCGGCGGAAGCACCGGCTCCGCCGCCGCCGCCGCGCCGATGCCGATCAGCGCCAGGCTGGTCAGCGGGATGGCGGGGAGGTTGGCGATGATGGAGACCGGCGCCACCTGTCCGAAGTGGTGCGCGACGATCGGCGCCGTCGTGACGAACGCGGCGATGCTCAACGAGACCGACTCCGCCAGCCAGTGCATTGCGGCGTGCTTCTTCAGCCGCTTTGGCATCCGCCGCATCATGGCCCCGTGAAGGAGAATGATGCCCAGCACCCCCGCGAAGCTCAGCTGAAAGCCGATGTCCAGCACCGCCATCGGCTGCACGGCCAGGATCGCCAGCGCCGCCGCGGCGACGATCGGAAGCGTCGCACACGGGCGCTGCAGCACCACGGAGAGCAGCGCCAGCGCCAGCATGATCCCCGAGCGCAACGCCGATGGCGGCGCGCCGATCACCGCCAGGTACAGGGTGATGAGGACGATGGTGAGCCACGCCACACGCGTCCGTGACAGC
>DASQBH010000644.1:0-5627 GCA_035635315.1 Longimicrobium sp. | reverse complement strand
GGTCGCGCGGGATCCGCATCCGCCGGCGCGTCGTTGCCGGGCGCGCGCGCGGGTGCCATCTTGCGCCCGGCAATCAACCTGAACCGCGGGAGATCGAACATGTCCGAAGGACTGCTGCCGGTGGGGAGCGAGGCGCCGGTGTTCACGGCGCAGACCACGGACGGCGAGCGGGTGGCGCTGCCGGACTTTCGCGGCACGCAGGCGGTGCTGCTGATGTTCTATCCCGAGGACGACACCCCCGGCTGCACCCGGCAGATGTGCCTGGCGCGCGACGAGGGCACGCGGTACACCGAGGCGGGGGTGGCGCGCTTCGGGGTGAACCCGGGAAGCCTGGACAGCCACGTGCAGTTTCGCGACAAGTACACGCTGGACTTTCCGCTCATCGTGGACGACAACGCGGAGATCGCGTCGGCGTACGGGGTGCTGCAGGAGGGCGGCGGGGTAGGCCGCGCGACGTACCTCATCGACCGCGACGGCCGCATTGCCTACGCGCAGCCGGGGACGCACGGCGCGGACGAGGTGCTGGGGGCGCTCCGTGGCTGAGGCGCGCGGGTCGGGCGAGGTGACCGTCCGCTCGTTCACGGGCGGCGGCTTTGCGGAGAACACCTACCTGGTGGCGTGCGCGCGCACCGGCGCCGGCATTCTGGTGGATCCCGGCGCGGCGACGGAGGACGCGCTGGCGGCGGCGCGCGCGGCGGGGATCACGATCGAGAAGATCGTGCTGACGCACGCGCACGTGGACCACGTGGAGGGCATTCCGCTGGCCCGGCGCGAGCTGCCGGACGTCCCCATCCTGCTTCACCCCGCCGACCGCCCGGTGTACGGGGCGGCGCCCTTGCAGGCGCAGATGTTCGGCGTGCGGATGGAGCCGCTGCCGCCCGTGGACGGGGAGCTGGTGGCGGGCGAGAGGGTGCGCTTTGGCGAGTGCGCGCTGGCGATCCGCTTTGCGCCGGGGCACGCGCCGGGGCACGTGATCCTGGTGGGCGACGGCGTGGCGCTGGTGGGCGACGTGATCTTTGCCGGCTCCATCGGGCGCACGGACCTGCCGGGCGGCGACTTCGGCACGCTGATGCGCTCCATCCGCGCGCAGGTGCTCACCCTGCCGGACGAGACCACGCTGCACACGGGCCACGGCCCCGACACCACCGTGGGCCGCGAGCGCACCACCAATCCCTTCGTCACCGGCGTGTACGGCGGCGGCGGATTCGCGTGATCGAGCGATGGTGATGCGGACGCGGAGGCGCGGATGGAACGTTCCGCCGCGGCTCCGCGTCTTTGCGTGAGGCTGTCTCGCCCTCTCCGCTCTCTCCCAACGACTGCACGGATGAAGATTCGCGCGATCGCGCTGGCCGCGATGCTCCTGCTCCCCGCCGCGCTGCGCGCGCAGACGGCGGACTCCGCCTCGTTCGCCGCCGATTCGGCCGCGGCCGACCCGGTGCGCAACTTCATGTACGACCTGGCGGACCCGCTGGCGCTGGCGAACGCGCTGGGGCTGGGGCTGTACGACCACGCGCGCACGGAGCCGTACGAGTGGGGCGGGGGATTCGACGCGATGACGCAGCGCATCGCCTCGCGGGCGGGCGGGCACGTGATCGGCACGTCGGTGCGGCACGGGCTGGCGGCGGCGCTGGGCCGCTCCACGGCGATCGAGCCGTGCACCGGCTGCAGCAGCACGGAGGACCGCGTGACCCACGCCATCGTGGAGACGTTCACGGACCGCGACCTGGCCACGGGCCGGCGGGTGATTTCGGAACCCTACCTGGCCGGCACCTTTGCCGGCGCCATCGCCCCCACCCTCTGGCACCCCGAGGGCAACCTGGGCGACGGGGTGAAGTCGGGGGTGTGGTCGATCCTGTTCACCACCGCCGGACGCGTGCTGTTCGCGGTGCTGGAGCCGCTGGTGCCGGTGGAGGGACAATAACCTCGCGGCGCCGCACATCCCCCGGCGCCCGGGCTAAAGCCCGGGGCCAGGACGGCCATAAGCCCCGTCTTTGCTCGTTCCTCGCAAAACGGGGCTTCAACCGCTCGGGTGTGCCGGGTCCGCACTCCGTGGATCGTCCGTCGCGCAGGCCAATCCGGTCCATGCGCGCCTGGCCCCGACGACGCGAGATTGTGAAGCCCCGCCGGGCGAGCTCCGCGAGCCCAGGGCTAAAGCCCGGGGCCAGGACGGCCATAAGCCCCGTCTTTGTTCGTTCCTCGCAAACGGGGCTTCAACCGCTCGGGTGGGCCGGGTCCGCACTCCGTAGGTCGTGGTCGCACAGGCCAATCCCGTCCATGCGCGCCGGGCCCCGACGACGCGAGATTGTGAAGCCCCGCCGGGCGAGCTCCGCGAGCTCAGGGCGGGGCTTATGGCATTTGTAGCCGCGGGCTTCAGCCCGTGGCGGACCGGCGCCCGAGGGTGGGATTTCGGTTGCGGGTCCCCGGCGGCGGGTCTATCTTCGCCCCTCTTTTTCACCCCGCAGCGGGCCTGGAGTTGAGCACACACGCGCGCATCGCCGTCCTCGCCAGCGGCGGGGGCACCAACCTGCAGGCGCTGATCGACCGCTTCAACGCGGACCCGGCGGCGCCCGCGCGCGTGGAGCTCGTCGTGGGCTCGCGGGCGGGGATCGGCGCGCTGGAGCGGGCGGAGCGCGCGGGGATCGACGCGGTGGCGCTGGACGCGCGCACGCTGGGGCCGGAGTCGTTCGCGCGGGCGCTGGCGGACGCGCTGGAGGCGCATCGCATCGGCCTGATCGTGCTCGCGGGGTGGCTGCAGCTGGTGCCGGGTGAGGTGGTGCGGCGCTTTCACGGGCGGATGATCAACGTCCACCCCGCGCTCCTCCCGGCGTTCGGCGGGCACAGGATGTACGGGATGCGGGTGCATCGTGCGGTGATCGAGTCCGGCGCGCGCGTCTCCGGCGCCACGGTGCACTTCGTGGACGAGGCGTACGACCAGGGCGCCATCATCGCCCAGTGGCCCGTCCCCGTGCTCCCGGGCGACACGCCGGAGTCGCTGGCGGCGCGCGTGCTGGCGGTGGAGCACCGCATCCTCCCGCTCGCCGTCGAGGCGCTGGCGCGAGAGCCGGTCGCCCCCGTGTGGAGGGAGGGCGAGCCGCTCGCGTTCGACCTGGTGGCCGCGGCGGCGCCGGCGGACGCGTCCATCCACCGCACCCTGCGCCTGGCCCACGGGGTGGGGGATGCGGACGGAGGTGAGGGTGCGAGGAGCGGCCGCGGGAGCGAATGATACGGGTGCGGATCTGATCGAATAACGTGCTGCCCGCCCGCGGAGCGAATGAATTCGCCGCTGGAAATGCGCAAAACCCGCCTTCGCGGGTTGTAGCCGCAGGTGCCGGGCGCGCGATGGGCTACGAGCATCAGACAGTAGATTCCTCGGTCGGCGCCGGGCGGTTGTGTGAAAAGAGGATGCCGTGTGGCGCCTCCCTCGGAATGACAATCCGGGGTCCGGGGCGGGATAGAAGTTCAACCTCCCCCAGGGGTTTTTGGGGGAGGTGGGCGAGGTTTACGAGCCCGGAGGGGGCGTGCCTCCGGTGCACTACATACATCCAATCGACAGACCCATGCCGCGCGCACTGCTGAGCGTATCGGACAAGACGGGAGTGGTGGAGCTCGCCCGCGAGCTGCAGGGACGCGGCTGGACGCTGCTCTCCACCGGCGGCACCGCGCGCACCCTGCGCGACGCCGGCCTGCCCGTCACCGAGGTGAGCGAGGTCACCGGCCACCCGGAGATGATGGAAGGCCGCGTAAAGACGCTGCATCCCGCCGTGCACGCGGGGCTCCTGGGCCGCCGCGACAACGCGGAGGACGTGGCGCAGATGGCGGCACACGGGTACGAGCCGATCGACCTGGTGGCCGTGAACCTGTACCCGTTCCGCGAGACGGTCGCGCGGCCGGACGCCACGCTGGCCGACGCCATCGAGAACATCGACATCGGCGGGCCGTCGATGCTGCGCTCGGCGGCCAAGAACCACGCGAGCGTCTGGGTGGTGGTCGATCCCGCGGACTATTCAATGGTGCTGGCGGCGATGGACTCGGAGGACGAGGAGCGCGCCGTCACCATCCGCCGCCGGCTGGCCGCCAAGGTGTACGCGCACACGTCGGACTACGACCGCGCCATCACCGACTACCTGACGCGCGCCCTGGATGGCGGGGATGCGGAGGGGGCGGCCGCGTTTCCGCAGAGCGTATCGATCTCCCTCCAGAAGGTGCAGGACCTTCGCTACGGCGAGAACCCCGACCAGCCCGCCGCCTTCTACCGCGACGAGTCGGCGAGCGGCGGGTTGCCGGCGCTGCGGCAGCTGCACGGCAAGGAGCTGTCGTTCAACAACCTGCTGGACGTGGAAGGCGCGCTGCAGGCGGTCAGCGCGTGGGAGGAGAGCGGGCTGGCGGCGTGCGCCATCATCAAGCACACCACCCCATGCGGCATCGCCGTGGGCGCGGACGCGGCCGAGGCGTACCGCAAGGCGCTGATGACGGACCCCACCAGCGCGTTCGGCTCCGTGATCGCGTTCAACGTGCCGGTGACGGAAGAAGCGGCGGTGCTCATGCGCCCCAACTTCGTGGAGGCGATCGTGGCGCCCGGGTTCGTGGAGGCGGGGCTGCGGATGCTGACGGAGAAGAAGAACCTGCGGCTGCTGGAGATCCCGTCGCGGGCCGTAGACGAGGGTGAGCTGGACTGGAAGCGCGTCCGCGGCGGCTTCGTGGCGCAGACGCGGCTGTCGATGCGCTTCGTGGAGGACGGATGGCGCACCGTCACCCAGCGCGCGCCGTCGGCGGAGGAGATGGACGACCTGCGCTTTGCCTGGCGCGCGGTGGCGACGGTAAAGAGCAACGCCATCCTGCTGGCGCGCGGGGGGATGGCGCTGGGCATCGGCGCGGGGCAGATGAGCCGCGTGGACAGCTCGCGCATCGCGGTGATGAAGGCGCGCGACAACGGGTTCGACCTGGCGGGTGCGGCGCTGGCGTCGGACGCGTTCTTTCCGTTCCGCGACGGGGTGGATGCGGCGGCGGAGGCGGGGGTGCGCGCCATCATCCAGCCCGGCGGCTCCCTTCGCGACGACGAGGTGATCGCCGCGGCGGACGAGCACGGGATCGCGATGGTGTTCACGGGGCGGCGGCTGTTCCGGCACTGAGGGGCCCGCGGGGGCCCTCACCCGCTCGTCACCCCGGGCTGAAGCCCGGGGCTGGAACTGCGATAAGCCCCGCCCTGGGCTCGCGGAGCTCGCCCGCCGGGGCTTCACCCGCTCGCGTGGGCGGGGGCCTGCGCGGGTGGTACGTTTGCCGAGGGCGACATTCCGTGGATGCGCGGCGGCATGGGTGGTCAACCTGCTCATCAACAATGCCTCGCGACGCGGGCACTTTCGCACTTTCGCACTCCCGCACTTTCGCACTTGCATTTGACTCCGCCCGCGCGCCGGCCTACCTTGCGCGCCTCCTGAAATCCACGCGCCGCAGTTCGTTGCTTCCGCCGCCGGCGGTGGCGAGGGATGTGCGGCGCGGCCTGTGATGTGAAGCGCCGGCTCGCGGCCGGCCTGTAGCGAAAAAGGAACGTCCGTTGCGCGGACTCATCTTCGATCCCTTCGCGGGGGTCAGCGGCGACATGACGGTCGCCGCGCTGCTGGACCTGGGGC
>DASQBH010000643.1:0-5377 GCA_035635315.1 Longimicrobium sp. | reverse complement strand
ACCTGTTGTCGCTGGCCCGCGCTAATGGCGCGAGAGGTGCGTGAGTTCCGCGCCCCGGCGATCCGCTCCGGCGCCGCCCGCGGAGAGCCGCCCCGCACGGTGCGGGACGGCTTCCGCTGTCGGCCGGTCCGGGCTCAGGGGATGGTCATGGGCACCAGGTGGGGCGCTGTCCGGGCGCCGCTCCCTGGTTGCGGCCCCGGCCCACGGCATCGGGTGCGTTGGGGCTCGCCTGAGCGGGTGTCGCGATGAGGGAGTTGGGCGGGGGCGTGTAGAACTGGCAGCAGCCGCTGGCGCACGTCATCCACCCGTAGTTGTTGCCGTCTTCGTTGCTCCCCTGGCCGTTCTTGCCCCGGGACCGCCACTTCGCCTCGGGTCTGTTTCCCGAGTGCCCGTCCGGGCAGTAGAAGAACAACCAGCTGCTGTCGGGCGCGACCACGGCCTGCTCGTCCTTCTTGTAGACCATCGTCGCCGGGCCGTCCGTACTGCCGGCGAACATGAAGATGCTGTCGTTGGCCGGGATCGGGTCCCTCCACTTGGAGGTGTCGCTGGGCGTAAAGGCGCTCCGCAGCACCACGAGGCCCATGAGGCGCGCCTGGCCGGCGTGCAGCGAGTCGGGCGGGGTGCAGAAGGTGGTGGTGGTGGGGATGATCGTCAGGCTCACGAGCTCGCAGTTCCGGCACATCTTGACCAGCGCGGTGCTGCTGTCGGGCGTGGCGTCGTTGCGAAAGCTGACGCGCAGCGAGTCGACCAGGAACTTGCTCAGGGCGTCCCAGGAACCCTTGAACCGCTCGGGGTCCACGACCGGCGGCGGGGTGCAGGGGGCCGGGCCCGCGGCCTGGGTGGCCGAAGCGGTGGTCTCCGCCGGCGGGCGGTCGGCGGCATCGTTCCCTCTGCCGCAGGCGCACAGGGCCAGCGCGAGCAGGAGCGTACGGGTGGCGCGTGGTGCCGATGGGGCGGTTCGCATTGTGGGCTCACTCCATGATGTGGGATGAACGCCGGGGCGGGCGGCCCCGGCAGGGAACCGCCCCGCGGACGCGGGACGGTTCCGGACTGCGATCAGCGGGCCGGGCACCAGTAGGGGCGCTGGCTCACGCCCACGGTGTCGGGGGCGTTGTCGCTGGCCTGCGGCGGCGTGGTCTGGATGATGTCGTTGGGCGGAGGCGTGTAGAACTGGCAGCAGCCGCTGGCGCACGTCATCCACCCGTAGCTGCCGCCGCCGTTCTCCTCCTCGTCCTTGCCCTTGCCCGGGCCGGTCGTGGGCGGAGTGCCGCGCGGCCGCCACTGCGCCTGGGGCGTCTTGCCGTTCTGGTGCCCGTCACGGCAGTACCAGAACTGCCACGCCGTGGAGGGGGCCGTCTTGCCGTTGCCGCCCTGGTCGTAGACCAGCGTGGCGGGCCCGTTGGTGTTGGCGAAGACGAAGACGCTGTCGCCCGGGAGCAGGGTGTCCCACCCCTGCTGCGCGGGAAAGGTGTCCTGGATGATGAAGATGCCGGTGATCCGCCGCAGCGGGCCCTGCAGGTCTTCCGGCCGCAGGCAGGGGGTCAGGTTGGACGAGCGGATCTCCACGTCCACCTTGGAGCAGTTGCGGCACAGCTTGATGTTCGTGGTGTCGTCGTTCCCCGCGATGTCGGGGAAGGTGACGCTGTCCGCCGCCAGCGAGTCCAGCAGCGCCTGCCACGGGCCGGTGAGCACGGGAAGGGCGTAGCCCGGCGGAGGGCCGGTGCAGGTGTCGGTGGCCGCGCTGGCCATGGTGGTGCTGGCCGCCGCGGAGTCGGCGCTCGGGGCGGACTCGCCCCCGGCGGCTTCGTCGCCGCCTCCGCCGCAGGCGGCCAGCGCCAGGGCGAGCACAAGGCGGCATGCCAGCCCGGCCGGGCCGGAGCGTCCTGCCAGTGACGTACGCATCTTCGTATCCCTCCATGGGGGTGATGGGACGGGTCCACCGCGGACCCCGGGAGCCGGCGTGCCGGCGGGTGCGCGGCGATGTCGCGCAAGCTACACCGGACGACGGACAAAACAAACTGTTTCAATCTGCTACGCCGGCCCCGCCGCCGCGGCGGAAGGCCGCTGGCTGTGCCGGGTGCGCGGGGCGGGGGAGATGCCGACGATTTCCGGCGTTTTGCTGATTCCGGCGCCATTGCCGCGCTTGCGCCGCCCCTGCTGCCGGCACAGTATGGGGGCTCCCGCTCAACCTTGTTTCCCGCGGCCGTCAACCCGCCCGACAACCTGCCCATGTTCGTGCTGAAAGTGCTGGGGGGAGCCGCGCTGGAGCGCGGAGGGGTGCCGGTGACCGGGCGCGCCGTGCACCGGCGCCGCCTGGCGCTGCTCGCCCTGCTGGCCTCGGCGCGGGGGCGCATGGTGCGGCGGGAGCGGCTGATCGGCTACCTGTGGCCCGAGCACCCGGGCGACGCCGCGCGGCACCTGCTTTCCGAGTCGCTGTACATCCTGCGCAAGGCGGTGGGCGAGGACATGTTCGTCTCCGCCGGAGACGAGCTGTCGCTGGACCCGGCCAGCGTGCGCAGCGACCTGGCGGACTTCCTGTCCGCGCTGGAGGCCGACGACCCCGAGCGCGCGGTGGCGGCGTACGGGGGGCCGTTTCTGGACGGCTTCGTGGTGGCCGACGCACCGGAGTTCGAGCGCTGGGCCGAGGAGGAGCGCGACCGCCACGCGCGTGCGTACGCGCGCGCGCTGGAACAGCTGGCGGAGGGGCGCGAGGCGGAGGGCGACTACCGGGGCGCGGCGGAGTGGTGGAAGCGGCTGGCGCGGGAGGATCCCTTCAGCTCGCGCATCGCCCTGCGCACCATGCAGGCGCTGGAGGCGGGGGGCGAGCGCGCGGCCGCCATCCGCCACGCCACCGCCCACGCGGCGCTCATGCGGGCGGAGATGGAGGCGGAGCCCGACGCCGCCGTGGAGGAGTTCGCCCGCCGGCTGCGCGAGGCCCCGCGTACGGCGGAGCCCACGCCGATGCCGGCGTTCGCCGCCGCGCCCGGGGAATCCGCGGTGGCCACCGCGGTGCAGGCGGCGCCCGCCGTGGCTCAGCCCGGGGCCGCGCCCGCCCCCTCCGCGGAGCCGCAGGGAGCGCGGCGGACGACGGTCGTTCCCGCCGTCCGGCGGCGGTGGCTGGTCCCCGCGCTGGCGGTGCTGGCGGCGGTCGCGGCGGTGGTGGTGGGGATGGTGGCGTCACGGCAGCGGGCCGCCGCGGAGGGGGTGAACGCCTCCGTCTACATCGTCCTTCCCTTTGCCCAGCGGGTGGCGTCGCCGGTGACGCCCGACCAGGCGGAGCTGCTGCTGCACGACGCCCTTTCGCGCTGGACGGACCTGCAGCTGGTGGACGCGCAGCGCGCCCGCGACCTGCTTTCCCGCAGCGGCCCCCCGCAGAACCTGCGCGAGGCGCGCCGCATCGCGCGCACGGCGGGGGCGGGCAAGCTGGTGTGGGGCGACATCATCCCCCTGGGCGACAGCATCCTGGTGCGCGGGGCCCTGTACGACGTGGCGCGCGGCGGCGACCCCCTGCACACGGGGACCATCCGGGTGGGGAGCGACCTGCGCGGGGTATCGGCCAGCTTTGGCTCGCTGACCTGGTCGCTGCTGGGGCGCACCGGCGACGCGGGAGACGCCACGGGCACCACCTCGCTGGCTGCGTGGCAGGCGTACCAGCGGGGGCGCCTGGCCATGTCGCGGTGGGAGCTGGAGCGCGCCGGGACGGAGCTGGCGCGCGCCGTGGAGATCGACCCCGGGTACGCGGCGGCCCACCTGTGGCTGGCGCAGGCGGCGGCGTGGGGCGGTCTCGCCTCGCGGTGGGACTGGCGGGCGAGCGCCGCGCGGGCCGTCGCCGACAGCGCGGAGCTTTCCGGCCGCGAGCGGCTGCTGGCGGGCGCGCTGGTGGCGCTGGGAGAAAAGCGCTACCCCGACGCCTGCACGCTGTACGAGCGGCTGGTGGCCCGCGACAGCAGCGACTTTGCCGCCTGGTTCGGCCTGGGGGAGTGCACCCGCGACAACCAGCTGGTGGTGCCGGACCCGTCCAGCCGCTCGGGGTGGCGCTTTCAGAGCAGCTACCACCGCGCGGTGCAGGCGTACAGCCGGGCGCTGCGCACCGTCCCCTCGTCGCACCTGGCCTTTCGCGGCGCGGGGTTCTCGCGGCTGAACGACCTGCTGCGCACCGACGAGGCCATGCTGCGCACGGGCTACCGGCAGGAGGGGGCGACGGTGCGGGGCTTTGCCGCCTACCCCTCGCTGGCGGGCGACACGCTGGCGTTCGTCCCCTGGCCCATCGAGGAGGTGGCGGCGGTGCGCCCGGAGACGGTGCCCACCACCAAACGCGCCGCCAGCCAGCACAACCGCCAGGAGCTGCGCACTATCACGCTGGAGTGGGCCCGCGCCTTTCCGCAGAGCGCCGACGCGCACGAGGCGCTGGCGCTGGCGCTGGAGGCGCTGGGGGAGCTGCGCGACGTGGCCCAGGGCAGCCCCTCCGCCTTTGGCGCGGTGGCCCGGGCGCGCGAGCTCTCCCGCAACGACCCCGAGCAGCAGCTGCGGCTGGCCAAGGTGCAGGTGCGGCTGTGGCTGCGGGTGGAGGACTTTCAGCGCGCGCGGGCGGGGGCGGACTCGGTGCTGCAGCGGTGGCGCACCCCCGGCCCCCGCGACGCCGCGGAGCTGGCTCCGCTGGCGATGCTCACCGGCCGGGTGGAGCAGGCCCGCACGCTGCTGCGGGCGGCGGTGCCCGAGACCAAGTTCAACACCCAGCACGGGGAGGCCATCAACGTCCCCAACCCCGTGGCGCTGGCCGCGGCCGACGCGCTGGTGCTGTCGGGGCTGGGGCTGGAGCCCGAGACGGGCGAGGCCGAGGCGGCGCTGGCCCGGCTGGTGGACGCCTGGATCGAGCCCGGCGAGCGGGCCAAGGTGCTGGCGGCGGTGCTCAACGGGCCGCGGCGGATGTCGTTCAACCAGGCGCGGGTGCGGGCGGCGCCGCTGGAGATGCCGGACTTCGTGGTGGAGATGCAGCAGATGCTGGTGCGCGGCGACGCGGCCAGCGCGCGGGCGCGGCTGGCGGCCCTGGCCCAGGGACGAGGCGCCCGCCGCGCCGGCGACCTTACGCTGGACTTCACCTACCCCGAAGCGGAGCTGCACCTGGCCCTGGGCGACACGGCCCGGGCGCTGGAAGAGCTGGACCGCGCGCTGCTGGGGCTGGAGGCGGTGCTCCCCAGCGTGCTCAACCGCGTGGAGCAGACGGGCGGGCTGCTGCGGGCCATGCGCCTGCGCGCCCAGCTGGCCGAAGCCCGCCGCGACATGCCCACGGCCGCGCGCTGGCGCAACGCCCTGACCGCCCTCTGGTCCGGCGGCGACGCCCGCCTGCGCCGCTCCATTCGCTGAACGTCACTCCCCC
>DASQBH010000642.1:0-12243 GCA_035635315.1 Longimicrobium sp. | reverse complement strand
ATGGCCAGCGGCGCGGGAACGCGCTTCATGTGGATCCCCTGCCGCGGCGCCGTGCGCTTTGGCCGCGCGCCCATCGGCGCGGGTGCCACCAGCTGGGACGACGCCAACATGGACGACTTCACCTTCGCCGGCGGCAACCAGGTGATCGCCAGCGACTACGGCGCCTTTGCGTACGGAGACCAGGTGACGGTCAGCTCCACGGTGGGCGTGGGCTTCGGCTCCGCCGTCACGGTGAGCGGCACGGCAGGGTTCAGCGCCGGGGCGCAGAACGTCTGCTCGGGCTTTGCCTGCACGGCCATAGGCTACACCGTGCGGGCCGGCGGGCAGGGGTCCGTCGCGCTGGGGTACCGCACCAGCGCGATCGGCGACTACACGGTGGCGCTGGGGTACCGGGCGAGCAGCAACAACGTGTGCCCGGCGGGCCCCGACGTGGGCACTCCGTGCAAGGGAACGTTCGCGGCCGGCGACGAGTCCACCACCGACTCGGTTCGCAACCAGACCAGCAACGAGTTCCGCATCCGCTACAACGGCGGCATTCGCCTGCGGGTGAGCACGGCGGCCAACGGCAACACGCCGGGCGCCGGCGGCAACGTGGGGTGCGACCTGACGGTGGCCGTCCCGTCGTGGACCTGTGCGTCCAGCCGCACGCTGAAGGAGGGCTTCGAGCCGGTGGACGGCGAGGACGTGCTCTCCCGCATCCGCGGCATCCCCATCACCACCTGGAGGATGATCGGCGGGGAGGGGGATGTGCGGCACCTGGGGCCGGTGGCCGAGGACTTCTACGCCGCGTTCCCGCTGGGGCTGGGCGAGACCACCATCGGCATGGGCGACATCGACGGGGTGAACCTGGCGGCGGCCAAGGCGCTGGAGGCGCGCACCGTCCGCCTGCAGCAGCAGCTGGACGACCGCACGGCACGCGTGCAGGCGCTGGAGGCGCTCCTGGCCGCCGCGACGGCCCGCATCGACCAGCTGGACGCACGACTGCGGGCGGTGGAGAGCACGCCCTGACGGCTGCGTCTTGCGGAGGACGAAAAGGGGCGGCGGACCACACCGGTCCGCCGCCCCTTCTCTCTTATCCAGAACCCGCCGTCAGCGCGCCGCCGGCTCGATCCCCGGCACGTGCGCATGCGCGTCGGGCATCCGGCCGGTGCGGGTGATCCCTTCCCATCCGCAGCGGGGGCACCAGCGCTTCTGCAGCGTGCCCAGCATCAGCTTCGACATCATCCGCCCCGCCCATCCCATGCGCACGGGAAGGGTGTCGGCGTCGCAGCCGTCACAGGTGCGCTCGGCGGGAAAGATCAGGTAGCACATGGCCGCCGCCAGCAGCAGCTTGCCGATGAACGCCAGAAAGAAGAACGCCAGCCAGGTGAACAGCATCGGTACCACTGGACTGCGGGGTCATACGAGAAGCGGGCGGATGCCGGGCAGCGCATTGCCCGTGCCGCGTGCCTCCGGGTACGCTGCGGCGGCGGGTTGGTTCCCGTAGCAGGAGGGTGGCAGGAGGTGATGGTGTGATGGAGGGCGCGGATGAAGGCGCAGCCCGGGGGGTGCGGAGAGTTTCCTTTGCGCGGGTGTGGCAGGCGCACCATCTTTTCAGGGCCGCATGAACCCGTCTTCGCCCGCGAGCTTCCGTTGATCCTCCGCACCGAGCGCCTGGTCCTCCGCGAGTTCACCGCCGACGACTGGTCCCCGACCTTCGCGTACGAGAACGACCCGCGCTACCTGCGCTTCTACGAGCGCAACGAGGTGACGGAGCGGCAGTGCAAGGCGCTCCTCTACCAGTTCATCCTGTGGCAGGGCGAGCAGCCGCGCAGCAAGGCCCAGCTCGCCATCACTCTGGCGGACACGGGTGAGCTGATCGGCAACGTGGGTGTGCGGCGCGAGACGGCCGGCGAGCCGCTGGCCGACATGGGCTTCGAGCTGGCGCCCGGCCACTGGGGGCGCGGCTACGCCACGGAAGCCGCGCGGGCGATGGTGGACTGGGGGTTCGGCGAGTGGGGGCTGGAGCGCATCCACGCCCACTGCGTGAGCGACAACGCCGCCTCCGCGCGGGTGCTGGAGCGCGTGGGAATGCGCCTGGAAGCGCGCCTGCGCCACCACCAGCACTTCAAGGGCCGCTTCTGGGACATCTCGCTGTACGGCATCCTGCGGTCCGAGTGGCAGGCCGCCCAGAACTTTTCCGGGTGATGACGATGAGCGAATCCGCGTACACCCGCTCGGCGGCGTTCTACGACCTGATCTACGGTGGCAAGCCGTATGAGGAAGAGGCGGAGTGGGTGCACGGGCGCATCCAGGAGCACCTGCGCTCCGGCGGAAACGCCCTGCTGGACGTGGGATGCGGCTCGGGAAACCACCTGGCCCAGCTGCGACGCCACTACCGCTGCGACGGCGTTGACTTGGACGCCGGCCTGCTCGCCATCGCGCGGGAGCGGTATCCGGACAGCACGTTTCACCAGGGCGACATGGCGGACTTCGACCTGGGCCGCCGCTACGACGCGCTCGTCTGCCTGTTCAGCGCCATCGGCTACGTGCGGACCATCGAGCGGCTGGGGCAGACGATGCGCACCTTCGCGCGGCACCTGGCGCCCGGCGGCGTGGCCGTCGTGGAGCCGTGGCTCACGCCGGACGTGTTCGCCGTGGGCCACGTGCGCGTGGACACGCCGGAATCTCCGGATCTGAAGGTCGCGCGGATGGTGCACAGCGGCCTGCGCGGCGAGCTGTCCGTCCTCACCTTTTCGTACCTCATCGGCCGCGCGGAAGGCGTGGAGCACTGGGAAGAGCACCACGAGCTGGGCCTGTTCACGCGCGAGCAGATGATGGACGCCTTCCGCGGCGCCGGCCTGGAGGTGGTGGAGCACGATCCCCACGGCCTCACCGGCCGTGGCCTCTACATCGCCCGCCAGCCGGGATAACGCCCACACCCCATCCGCAGACCGTATCTGACGGAGAAAACGATTCGTGCTGCCCATCCAGTGAGCATGCCGCGTCTGTTCCCACCCCACCACCGCCGCCCGTCCTCTCCCACCACCATGTGAGGAACCATGTTCGGCCTGGAACTGCTGGACGTCGTCATCGGCCTGATGTTCGTGTACCTGCTGCTGTCCCTGCTGGCGACCGCCATCAACGAGTACATCTCCGCCGTGCTCAACCGCCGCGGCAAGGAGCTGGCGCGTGGCATCGGACGCCTTCTGGACGACCTGGAGGCACCGGAAGCCCTGGACCGCGCCTTCAAGGGCGTCCGCGCGAAGCCGGCGGCGGGTGCGCAGCCCGGTGCGGCGGCGGTTCCGGACACGCGGCCGATCACGGAACGGTTCTACGACCATCCATTGATCCGCCCGCTGGCCACACGGCGAGGCCGGCTGTTCGATCCGTTCAACAAGGCGCCGCGCCTTCCTTCCTACATCCCCGCACGCACGTTCGCGCTCGCGCTGCTGGACGTGCTGGGCTACAGCGAGCCTTCGGCCGGCGACCCGCAGCCCGCCCCGGGATCGAAGGAGGCCGCGCTCGTCGGCATCATGAAGCTCCTCAAGCGCGAATCGCCGCTGGACCTGAGCGAGCTCAAGGTCATGCTGGAGAAGGCCAACCTTCCCCCGGAGGCCGTGCAGCGCATCCTGGTGGCATCCACCGGCGCGCAGACGCGGCTGCAGCACCTGCACGACGGGGTGGAGGTGTGGTTCAACAACGCGATGGACCGCGTTTCCGGCGCGTACAAGCGCAACGTGCAGGGCTGGCTGCTGGCCATCGGGATCGTGATCGCGTTCGCCATGAACGCCGACACCATCCAGATGTGGCGCCAGCTTTCCGCCAACGACGAGCTGCGCACGGCCATGGTGGAGCGTGCCACCTCCACGCTTCCCACGCTGGACACCATCGTCAACCGTCCCGCGGGCGACTCGCTGACCCTGGAGGAAGCCCGCGAGCGCTACCAGGCGGCAAGCGCGCTCGTCGAAGAGATGGATCTGCAGCTCGGCTGGTCCAGCGAGGAGGGGAGAGGTTGGCCTGACGGATCGGGGCCGCGGTTCTTCAAGATCGTTGGCCTGCTGCTCACCGGCATCGCCATCTCCTTGGGCGCGCCGTTCTGGTTCGACCTGTTGAACAAGGTCATCAGCATCCGCGCCGCCGGCCGCTCGCCCGAGGAGAAGCCCAAATCTCCGCAGGGCCCCGCCAAACGCGCGGCGGAGGAGACGCCCAAGTAGGGCCACGCTTCAAAGCATAACGAGAACGGCTGCGCGATCGCGCAGCCGTTCTCGTTTGTAGATTCCCTCGATCAGCCCGGCCCACCCACCTGCCCGCCGGGCACACTCCCGATCCGGATCACGACATACGTCCACGGGCTCCAGGGCAGGGTAAAGCGTACTGTCCGCCGATGGTGCGCGACCCGTGCGGGGGCCGTCTCTATCTGTCCGATCGCTTCCAGCGCCGCATCCAGCTTGGCCTCGCCGCGCCGCGACAGGACCACTTCATATCGTTCGAACACGGCGTTCTGTATGTCTTCGCCTTCGATGACGAGATAGCTCTCCAGCAGCCTGTCGTCGCCGTCCACCCCAAATCCGCCGGCACCGAGTCCGTGGTCCTGCACGGATGCCGACCTCGGACCGAACCTGAAGTTCATGTACGAGCGGCTGGCTTCGGTAAGAACGATGTACGAGAACCTTCCGTTCGCCAGCAGCCCGAAATCCTCCAGACGACCCCGGTACATCAGGACGAAATCCCCGGCCGAGACGCTCGAAAGAACGTGGACGAACGTCCAGGCGTGCCTCCGCTTCACCAATCCAGAGACCCAGCCGTGCTGCGCCAGGGTGCGGAGCCGCGTCCGCACAAAGAGCCAGCCCCACGTTAGCCCGATCATCCCGCCCATCGCACACGCCGCCACGAAGTACGCCAGCACCTGGGGAAGGGAGTCGATGATCTGCTCCGCCAGCGTGGGCAATGCCTCGGGTCTGGAAGGCGCCACCTGCAAAAGGGCAAGGACGGCGCCGAGGTCCGGGCACTGCACCCACCCGGTGCAGCTGGTCTCCGGAAGCAGCAGCAGGAGCGTGCCGTGTACGAACAACGAAACGAGCACGGCGGTCGCCGCCTGCGCTATGGGATTCAGCGGCGATGCCTCGCGGCTGAACCGACCCGGCACGTACACGGTGGCAAAGAAGACGAATCCCGGCAGCAGGAGCACCAGGACCGAGATGGTTCCCCACGCGAGCGACATGATGATCTCATGGGTGGCAAAAAAAGAGCGGCCGGGCTGTTGCCCGGCCGCTCAGGCTGCCCCGGAGGGCTGCCTTCGTGCGACGATGTAATCGACCACTTCTTCCAGATCCGGCGCCGCCTGCCGCTTTCGGCTCAGCTCCCGCAGCGCCTCCTCCACCAGCGCCGACCCGCCCGCAAGGCGAACCAGCTTGTGGTAGATCTGCTTTTCCCGGCCAGACATGGTCACCTCCTGGTTTGGCTGGAGCAAAGCTATTGCATCGTCCGCGCCGCGTCCAGACCGCGCGGTTACGCCAGCACCCGGTCGTAGACGCGGTAGCGCTTGTACTTGTCGGCGCCCAGCTTCTCGAGGGCGGTGCACATCTCGTGGTTGTCTTCCAGGATCCACGAGCCTTCGGCGCCCGTGTAGCCCTTGCCCACGCCGATCTGCAGCAGGCGCGTGTACATGGCGGCGCCCAGCCCCAGGTGCTGGTAGCCGGGCTTGAGGCCCAGCGTGAGCAGGCGCGCCGTGTCGATCTTGCGCTTCTGCCACAGGAACTTGAACAGGCCGAAGGGGAACAGCCGCCCGTCGGGAAGGTGCTTGAAGGCGCGGTTCAGGTCCGGCAGCGCCAGGAGAAAGCCGATCGGCTCGCCGTCCGCCTTTTCCGCCAGCAGCACCAGGTCGGGGTCCACCACCGGCTTCATCTCCCTGGCCATGTGGTTGAACTCCGCCTCCGTCATGGGGACGAAGCCCCAGTTCTGGCTCCACGCGGCGTTGTACACCTCCTGCACCTTCGCCACCTCGGACTTCAGCTCCTTCATCCGCACGGAGCGGATGGTGACGCCCGCACGGTTCGCCAGCCGCTCCATGGCGTTGCGCAGCCGCTCGGGAATGCGGTCCGGGATCCAGTACGCCACCAGGTCCTTGGTCTTTTCCATCCCCGCCGCGTCCATCAGCGCGGCGTAGTACCGCGGGTTGTGCGACATCATCACCGTGGGCGGCGTGTCGAACCCGTCGATGAGCACCCCCGGCGAGCTGAACTCGTCGTTCGTCGAGAAGTTCATCGGCCCGCGCATGAGGTCGCGGCCCCGCGCGCGCAGCCACTCCGCCGCAGCGTTCAGCAGCGCCGCGGCCACCCCGGCGTCGTCGATGCACTCGAAGAAGCCGAAGAAGCCGGTGCGGTCGTCGTGGAACTGGTTGTACTGGTGGTTTACGCAGGCGGCCACGCGGCCGACGACTTCAGAGCCGCGTTCGGCGAGGAAGTAGGCGACGTCGGCGTGCTGGTGGAAGGGGTGCTTCTTTCGATCCAGGACGGGCTTGAGCGCCATGCGCAGCGGCGGCACCCAGTGGGGGTCGCCCGCGTTGATCTTCCACGACAGCTCGATGAAGGGCTTCATCGAGGCGCCGTGCGGGATCTCGCGGATGGTGACGTCCCGCGCGGCCGGGGGGGCCGCGGGCGCCGCGCTGCTCACGCGGCCGCCCCCAAGATCCCCAGCTGCTTGCCCACGCGCTGAAAGGCGTCCAGCACCCGGTCCAGCTGCTCGCGGGTGTGCGTGGCCATCACCGAGGTGCGCAGGCGGCAGGCGTTCTCGGGGACGGCCGGCGGCAGCACGGGGTTGGTGAAGATCCCCGCGTCGAACAGCGCGCGCCAGAAGATGAACGTCTTCTCCATGTCGCCCGACGAGACGGGGATGATGGGCGTTTCGGAGCCGACGGTGTCGAAGCCCAGGGAGTTCAGCCCGCCGCGCAGGTAGTCGGCGTTCTCCCACAGGCGCTGGCGGCGCTCCGGCTCCTGCTCCATCACGTCCAGGCAGGCCAGCACCGTGGCGACGGCCGAGCCCGGCATGGAGGCGCTGAAGATGAGCGGCCGCGAGTGGTGCTTGAGGTAGTGGATCACGTCCTCCGGTCCCGCCACCGCCCCGCCGATGGAGGCGAACGACTTGGAGAAGGTGATCATCGTCAGGTCCACCCGGTCCTGAAGGCCGTAGTGCTCGGCCGTGCCGCCGCCGTTCCTTCCCAGGACGCCCACGGAGTGCGCGTCGTCCACCAGCAGGCGGGCGCCGTACTCCTCCTTGATCTCCACCAGCGTGGGCAGGTCGACGATGTTGCCTTCCATGCTGAATACGCCGTCCGTGGCGATCAGCACGCCGTTGGCGTCGCGGTTGCGCTCCAGCAGCCGGCGCAGGGCGCCCATGTCGGCGTGGGCGTAGCGCGCCAGCTCGCCCGCGGCCAGCTGCGCGCCGTCCAGCAGGCAGGCGTGGTTCAGCCGGTCCTGCACCACCACGGCGCCGCGCGTCACCAGCCCGCCGATGATCCCCAGGTTGGTCTGGTACCCGGTGCTGAACACGAGCGCCGCCTCGGCGCCCATCAGCGCGGCCAGGCGGCTCTCCAGCTGCTCGTGCAGGTCCAGCGTGCCGTTCAGAAAGCGGCTGCCGGTGTTGCCCGTGCCGTAGCGGAACAGCGCGTCGCGGGCCCGCTCCAGCACGTAGGGGTGATGGGTGAGGCCCAGGTAGTTGTTGCTGCCCACCATGATCTTGGTCTCGCCGCGGATCACCACCTCGGTGTCGTGGCTGGCCTCGATGGGCTGAAAGTACGGGTACAGGCCGCGGTCCATCATCTCGCGCGCCGCCGTGAACCGGCGGCACTTGTCGAAGAGGTCCACGGTCTTCCGCACGGTTTCCTCGATCGTCGCCATCAAACCCATCCGTTTTCCTGGTACCAGCGGGCGGTGCGGGCAATGCCCTCCGCCAGCGGGGTGGCCGTGCCCGGCGGCAGCAGCGCGTCCAATCCATGGAGGTCGCACAGCCACGCGGGGGCCAGCATCTCTTCGGCCTTCTCGCGGTTGAACACGCCCAGCCCGCCGAACCATCCCGCCACCGTCCCCGCCCCGCGCACCAGCGCCGGCGGCAGGGGCACGCGGACAGGCTTTGTCCCCAGCGCCGCGGCGATGTGGCCCACCACGTCCCGCCAGGGGTGCTCCACCGGCTCGGCCACGGCGTACGTCCCCGGGGGGGCGTCGGCGGCGCGCTGCACGGCGGCGGCCAGGTCCTCCACGTACACCATGTGCGTGCGCAGGCCGGGCCCCGCGGGTGCGGGGGCAAGGCGGCGCTTCACGAGGCGAAAGTAGGGGAGAAGGGCCTGGTCGCCGGGGCCGTACACCGGCGGCGCGCGAAGGATGACGGCCTCGACGCCGTCCCGCTCCGCCTCGCGCACCACGGCTTCGCCCTGCAGCTTGGTGCGCCCGTACGCGGTGAGCGGCTCGGGGGTTTCGTCCGTGCCGCGCGGGCGGCCGTGCCGCGCCGGGCCGCAGGCGGCGTACGAGCTCAGGTACACCAGCCTGCGAGGCCTGCGCGAGGCGGACAGTACCCCCCGCACGACGTTGCGGGTTCCTTCGACGTTGGCCCGCACGAAGGGCGCTTCGCCGCGCGCGATGGTGAGCGCGGCCAGGTGGAACACGGTGTCTGCGCCGTCTGCGCCCTCGCGGATTGCGTCGGTCGCGTCCAGGTCGCCCACGACCCGCTCCACACCCAGCTGCTCCAGCAGGCGGGTGTCGCTGGTGGCTCGCACCAGGGCGCGCACCTTCCACCCCGCCGCGGCCAGCCGCCGGACCAGGTGCCCGCCGACAAAGCCCGTGGCCCCGGTAATCAGTGCGGTTCGGCTCATGGACTGTGCAGCAAGATGCACGGCTGTGGACGAAAACGCAACGATCCGCGGCCCGTTTTCCGCGCCCGGCAACAAAAAGGAGGACCGGGCGAGGCCGCCTGATCCTCCGTGCGCTCTTCTCCGCCGAGTGCGCCCGTCTCCGGGACACCCCGGTTGGCCGCAAACCTAGCCCTGATGCGGGGTTGTGTCAACCCGGACGGAGGTTGTGGATCGTGCGTTCGTCCGGGAAAACGACAGGGAATAGGGAACAGGGGATAGGGGATAGCGGGATGAAGCGGTTCGCTTCGGCAGACATCGAACTGCGTCGGCCGGCTGCCCCCCTCTCCCGGCCTCTCCCCATAAACTGCATGGGGGAGAGGTGACGCGACCCGGCAGCCTGAGGTAGTTCCAACCTGTCCCGTTGCTGGGACGCGTGTCAGCTTCGGTCGACCGCACGGATGGCGGGATATCCCTCGACCGTCACCAGATGGTACGAGCGGTGCCCGGCCAGTGCCGTGCGAGCAGACCAGAACGGAAGGCGGTGCGTGTAGAGGTATCGCCCGCTCCGCGCGTCGTAGACGTCCTCGATGCGGCCTGCGTCGTCCGACGTGCCGCCGAAGGGCACGATCAGGCGGTTCGAAACCACGAACGCGCCGCGGGCGGCGGACTGCTCCTTCGACAGGCGCTGCATCGGCCGGCCGTTCAACCTGGTCCACTCCGGGACCGGCAGCTCCATCGATTCCACGTACTCGTGCGGCGGTCCGAAGCGGTCCGCTTCCAGGCGCGCGAAGCCGCGCCCCAGCGCGAGCGCCACCACGCAGCCCTTTCCATCCGGTAATGCGGCGACTTCCGACTGCACCGCCAGCGCCAGCGCGTCGTGAAGGTCCCTCCACGGCAGTCGGAAGCGCTGGACGACGGCGCCGCTCCGGGTGATCCGCACGACGGGGAACTCCGTGGTCGTCAGAATCGTGAGTACGATGCTCGAATCGGCCAGGGGACAAAGGGAAACCGGATGGCCGATCCCGCGTAGGGGTACGGTGCCTCGGAATTCGCCTTCTCGGCCGAGGATGGAGATGCGGTCATTCGTGGGATCGGCAACGATGACCTCATCCAGCGGCGACAGCGCAAGGGCAGACGGTGCGCGAAATTCCCGCGGCCCGCTTCCCTCACCACCAGCCGTCCAGGCGACGGAGCCGTCGGCCGCGGCGAGCGCGACAACACGATTTCCGGCGGGGTCCAGCGCATACACGCGGTTCGAGTCGGCTACGAGCGAGACCGGCGCCAGGAGCGCGGTGTCGGACTCGGTTCCCCCGCGAGTCCACGCGGTGCGCGCCTCCACGTCACGAAAGCTCCTCTCCGTGGATGCGGCCGCCGCCAGGTTACCCGAGCGAGGGCCGCATCCCGCCGAAGCGAGCAGCGCCGTCAGGATACAGGCGCAGGATACGAGTTTTGTCATGAGCGGGGCGGTTGCGGGACGGAGTCGGGCCGTTCGGCGAACGCGCTGAGTATTCGGGAAAGCCTGTGGATGTATGTTATGTCCCATAGCGAGTTCGTCCTAGCGTGATCGATCATCGATCCAGGACGTGCCGGCTCCTCCATCGTCATGGAATTCGCTTTGCTTCCGCTTCCCGCCTCGGCGCGGCTCCCGCCGGACGCGCCGTGCCAGATTTCCCTCTACCTGTCATTTCGAAGGAGGCGTCGCGCCGTATCCTGACCCGATCCTCTGGTTACCGACCGAGGAATCCTACCGTAGGAATCCTCGTGGCTGGCGGCCGCGCTCCCGTGCCACGGCTACAATCCGCGCAGGCGGATTTCGTGATTTTCCAGCCGCGGTTTCAACCGCCGGGACGGAGCCGGCCCCTCACACCCTGTTCGCCCGCAGCTCGTCCAGCGGGTAGTGGGTGCCGCGCCACTCGATGCCGCGGTTCACCAGCGCGTAGATCGTGGCGTTCCAGATGACGAAGATGAACATGGCGCTGGCGAAGGGCCACAATACCCCGTGCCACACCGGCGACCCCTGCGCGGCGGCGGAGCCGGCGTACATCATCAGCAGGATGCCGACGGCCACCGCGTAGAGGATGCGGGTCCAGCCGTCCGTCACCCACACGGCGGCAAAGGGCCAGATGAAGAAGAGCAGGTGTGCAATGGTGACGGCGATCACCAGCCACAGCCGGTAATCCAGCCCCGCGAAGCCGTTCTTGCGCAGCCCGCGCACCGCCTCGCGCACGGAATGGTACCACTCCACCGAGACCAGCTCGGCGCCGATCACCATCTCCTGCACGCCGCCGTTCTTCTTGACCAGCTTGCCCAGCTTGAGGTCGTCGTCCGGGCGCATGGCGATGGCCTGGTGAGTCCCGATGCGGCGGTAGGTGTCGGCGCGCACCAGGTTGAACGCGCCGATGCCGATGTGCGCCCGGCTGCGCGGGTCGCGCGCCCGCCACGGACGGGTGAAGAAGGAGAACATGATGGTGAACACCACGCCGAACGCCTTGAGCACCGCGCCGGGCATGATCACCCGCGGCGCCACGGTCAGGTGGTCCAGCCCTTCGCGCTGCAGGTAGCCCGCGGCGCGCAGGATGGTGTCGGGCTTCATCACCACGTCGGCATCGGTGAACAGCAGCAGCTCGCCGCGCGCGGCCGCCGCGCCCAGCCAGAGCGCGTGGTTCTTTCCCAGCCACCCCGCCGGCAGCGCGGTAACGTGCACCACGTGCAGGCGGCGGTTCTCCGCGGCCATGCGGTCCAGGATGGCACCGGTGGAATCGTCCGACCGGTCGTCGACGACGATGACCTCGATGTGCTCGCCCTGCTGGTTGAGGACGGAGCGCAGCGCGGGCTCGATCCCCCGCTCTTCGTTGCGCGCGGCGATGACGATGGAGACGGACGGCATCGTCGCCGCGTCGGCGGGCGGCAGCAGGTGCAGCACACCCAGGCTGCGCCCGCCGCGCGCCAGCTCCACGAACGCCAGGGCAAAGCCGGCGACGGTGGCGGCGGCCAGCCAGAAGAGGATGGATTCGATCATCAGGGTTCGGCTGTTCCGCATCCGCCGCGCTCCGGAGGCGGGGCGGCGGCGAAGAGTGTATCGCACGCCCGGTGCCCCGGCCAGCCGTGGCAGGCGCGCACCACATCGGGGCAGCCGCGCCCCGGCGGGCCCCAGCGTCGGAACGGTGTTCGGTACGGCGAAACCGGAATTCAAGCCGTGCTAAATCCATCCTAAAATCCTGTAAACGCCTGAGGTAATGCCACCTGCGAGAATCCGGCGCGATCCGGCGTCGGAAAGTGGTGCGGCATGGGAACGATCCGTGCGGACAGGCGCCCCCCGGTCCATCTGCTCCATGTACCCCCCACCCACGCAACGTCCCATGGAACGCGCATCCGGCACGGTCAAGTGGTTCTCGCAGGAGAAGGGCTTCGGCTTCGTC
>DASQBH010000641.1:0-4139 GCA_035635315.1 Longimicrobium sp. | reverse complement strand
GCACCATGTACGTGCAGTTCAAGGAACAGAACCCCACCTGGTTCATCCCCGACTGGTGGTTCATCGAGAACAAGCGCCCCGTGCCGCCGCTGGAAAGCCCCGAGCGGCGGCAGGAGGGCGGGCTGGGCGCGGCGGCCGTGTACCTGGGGAACGAGATCGCCATCCACGGCACCGACAAGCCCGAGCTGCTGGGGCGCCGCGTGTCGCACGGGTGCATTCGCCTTTCCAACGAGAACGCGCTGCGGCTGTACCACAACGTGCAGGTGGGCACGCCCGTCATCATCGTCGGCAACCCGCCGATCCTGGGCGAGCAGCCGGACAGCGTGGCGGCGTTCACCCGCCAGGCGCGCCGCGTGCCGATTCCTCCGAGTCCGCTCGCCCGGCTGGGGACGCAGACACTGCTGACGCGGCTGGACCGCGAGCTGGCCGCGCCCGACACCAGCCACGCCTGGGTGAACACCGCCCACACGCTCATGGAGCGCGGGCTGGGCGAGGACGCCATCGCGCTGCGGGGGCTGCTGACGCGCGCGGGGCAGGCGCGGGCGGGGGTGCGGCGCGAGGAGTACGCCACTTTCCTGGCCGACGCCTTTTCCCGCGGCTCGCTGCGGGTGGTGGTCTCGCTCGCCCGCATCAGCGAGGACGCGCGGGAGCGGGCGGCGCAGGAGATCGTGGAGGCCACGATGGAGATGTGGCACGGCGAGCTGGAGACGCCCACCACGCCGTGGCCCACGCGCCGCCTTCCCAAGTCGCGGCTGGGGCCCGAGGGGCAGGCGGGGTGGACGGCGATCGAGCAGGCGGAGGAGGCGTACCGCGCCCGCTACCGCCCGCGCTCCGCGTCCAGCACCGCCCGGGGCGGGTGATGGCGGATCGCGGCTCGGGGGGCTCGCTGCTGGGCAGGCAGGACCTGCACGTCCACACCACCATGTCCGACGGCTACGTGCCGCTGGAGGAGCTGGTGCGCATCGGCGCGGAGCGGGGCGTGCAGATCGGGGTGGCGGACCACGTGTCGCGCCGCAACCTCAAGCGCTTCGTCAACGGCGAAGAGCGCGTGCGCCGCTACCTGGACGCGCTGGAGGCGCAGGACGTCTTTGTCTCCGGCGAGTTCTGCTGGTGCGACAACTACTACCTGGAGCTGCCCGACGAGGTGATGGCCCGCTTCGACTACCTGGTGGGATCCAACCACGGCTTCGAGCTCCCCGGCGGGGGGATGGGGTCGCCCTGGTGGGAGCAGCTGCCGCCGGAGTGGAAGGAGCGCCCGCAGGAGCTGATGGACGTGATGGTGGACGAGCTGTGCCGGATGGTGCGGACGATGCCGATCCAGATCGCCGCGCACAGCACGCTCACCCCGCCCGCGCTCTTTGAGCTGGAGGGCGACGTGGACGCCTGGTGGACGCCGGAGCGCGAGGACCGCTACGTGGAGGCGCTGGCCGAAAGCGGGGTGGCGCTGGAGATCAGCAACCGCTACCGTCTCCCCCACGACCGCCTGCTGGGCAAGGCGCTGCAGGCGGGGGTCCGGTTCTCGCTGGGGAGCGATGGGCACGGGGTGGAGCAGGTGGCGCGGCTGGAGTGGGCGGCGGACACGGCGCGGCGCGTGGGGGTGGGGGATGCGGACCTCTTCGTCCCCGAACGGAAGCGGCGGTAGGCGGGGGGGAGCGGAGCTCAGCGACGTTCAGATCGGACGAACCGGCATACAGGGGAAGGGGGGCTCGATGCGCAGCCAGGACGACGAGGTGGGGGGAGCCAGGCCGCAGGACCAGTGGACGCGCGGCGAAGGCGAGGGGCCGCAGCACGGGCCGTCGACGCAGCTTACGCGCGAGGCGCGGCAGACGCCGCGCGGCGGCGGTGACGGTGGCGACGCGACCATGCGCCGCGACCCGGGGATGATCCGCGCCGAAGACACCGAGCCGTACATCGGGCTGCAGTACGTGGCGCGGCTCTTCAAGATCGTGGCGATGATCGTGATCGTCGCCATCATCGCCGAGGTGGTGGCGGGGCTGATCTACGAGGGGATGGGCGCCGGCTTCAACCTGCTGGCCGAGGTCATCCAGGGCGGCGTGCTGGCCGCCATGCTGTGGGGCGCCGGCGACCTGACGCTGCTGTTCATCGACGTGGGCCACGACGTGCGCGCCGCCCGCGTGCTGCTGGGCCGCATGTCCGCGCGCATGGGCGTGAACCCCGGCGAGCTGATGCCGCGGGAACGCGAGCGCGACCGCGACCGCGACGACGAGCACGTGCGGCCGCGCGGCCGGGAGCTGTAACTGCAGGGAACAGGGAACAGGGAATAGGGAATAGCGGGATTCCGGTCCCGCATTCTCCGCCGCGAGACGAGGCATCCATTCCGCGCGGGGTGGATGCCTCGCGCACTTTCTGTGCAGATGCACGCATCCCCATGCAGTTCTCCCCCTCTCCCGGCGCAGTTTGCCGGGGGAGGGGGCTGGGGGGTGGGGGACCTGTCGATTCATCCACGGACACAGACACGTGAGCCAGACGGAAGAGCCGGGCGGGATGGACCAGGCCGCGGAAGAGGCGGCGGAGGGCGCGGCGCGGGCGGCGCTGGAGGGCATCGTCGTGGTCCTGTGGCAGACCCAGGACTACGTGAACATCGCCGGCACCGTGCGGGCGATGAAGAACTTCGGCCTGTCGCGGCTGCGCCTCATCCAGCCCGTGGAGTGGGACCCGTGGCGCATCGAGGGGATCGCGCACGGGACGACGGACGTGGTGCAGCGGGTGGAAGTCTACGACTCGCTGCAGGCCGCGCTGGGCGACTGCGCGTACGTGGTGGGGATGACGGCGCGCGCACGCCGGGCCAAGCGCGCCGTCGCCCGGCCGCGTTCCATCGCGCCGGAGCTGCTGGGGCGCGCGGCCGAGGCGGTGGCGGGGGAGTCGGGGCCGGTGGCGCTGCTCTACGGCCGCGAGGACCACGGGCTGAGCAACGAGGCGCTGGACCTGTGCCATCGCACCTGCATCATCCCCACCAGCGAGCACTCGTCGCTCAACCTGGCGCAGGCGGTGCTGGTGATGGCGTACGAGCTGTGGATGCAGGCGCAGGGCGCCGCCCAGGGCTTTCGCCCGCCCCGCCGCGACGCGCCTCCCGCGCCCGTGGAGCTGCTGGAGAAGCTGTTCGCGGATGCGGAGGCGGCGCTGTGGACCGTGGATTTCTTCAAGAGCCGGCAGACGGAGTCGGTGATGCGCACCCTGCGCGAGATCATCCGCCGCGCGGACCCCGACGCGCGCGAGGCCGGATTCCTGCGCGCCATGGCCATCGAGGTGGTGAAGTACGTGCGCCGCATCGGTGGCCTGCCCCCCGAAGGCGACCCGCGCGACTTTCGCGAAGCCGACCCCGCCCAGAATCCCCCGCGCCGGTAGGTTCTTTCGGGGATGGCTACGGCGAGGGGGCACAGAGGAACAGACAAAAGCCAGAGATACAGAGGAAGATCGGTGGCCTCCGTATCTCTGGCTTTTGTCTGTTCCTCTGTACTCCTGCTCAGTTCAGGGATCTGGAATCGAGCCTGATTCTCGCGGGAACGGATCGATGATGATGCCCACGAGCGATCGCGGGGGCTGAAACCGGAACGCCCGTTCCCGCGTTCTCCCTTCTACACACCTGCGTCGCTTCTCAGCCTCCTCCTCACACATCCCGGCGACCTCTCCGCCGCCCAGGCATCATGGAACTGCAGATCCGCAACCTCTCCAAGACGTATCGCAACGGCGTCCACGCACTCAACGACCTTTCGCTCACCATCCCGCAGGGGATGTTCGGGCTGCTGGGGCCCAACGGTGCCGGCAAGTCTACACTGATGCGCACGCTGGCCACGCTGCAGGACCCCGACACCGGCTCCGTGCGCCTGGGCGACATCGACGTGCTGCGGCAGAAGGACGAGGTGCGCCGCACGCTGGGCTACCTGCCGCAGGAGTTCGGCGTGTACCCCAACGTGAACGCGCACCGCCTGCTGGAGCACTTCGCCGTGCTCAAGGGGATCGTCGACAGGCGGACGCGGGGGGAAGTGGTGGAGGCGCTGCTGCGGCAGACCAACCTGTGGGAGGCGCGCAGGGAAAAGCTGGGCGGCTACTCCGGCGGCATGCGCCAGCGCTTCGGCGTGGCCGTGGCGCTGCTGGGGAATCCCAGGCTGATCATCGTC
>DASQBH010000640.1:0-6712 GCA_035635315.1 Longimicrobium sp. | reverse complement strand
GGAGACGACGATCCGCCGCCCCGTGGCCGCGTTGGCGGCGCGGCGCCAGCGCACCCACTCCAGGCTGTCGGCGCGGTTGCGCGGCGCGGTGGGCGCCGGGTCGGGGTTGTCCACGCCGATGCGGCGCAGACGGTCCGCCATCAGCTCCTCGCGCGAAACCAGGCCGCGGGGACGGCTGTCCTCGGCCACGGGCACGGTGTCGCGCGGGGCCTGGGCCGCGGCGGGGGCGGCGATGCACAGCGCGGACAGGGCGGCGAGCCCCATGGCGCGGAAGCGGTGAACCTGCGGAAACATCGGGGTGACTCCTGAAACGATGTACGGCGTTCTCCAGCCAATGAGTTTGGCGAAAACATCCGCCCCGTCAATAGGGGTGATGATCGGCGCTCCCCGCCGCCGGGGTCGAACGGCGCGTCCGGTGAGGCGCGGACAGGCAAGTAGCGGGGTGCGGACGATGCGGGTTTCAGGCCACCCGCCGCGGCGATGCGACACGGGCACGATGCACACCTGTGCCGCAGAATGCATGACGACATCGCCCGCGCGAGGTTACGGATACCTCTGCCGCCACGGGTGAGTTCCGATCCGCCGTTTGCCGACTGCTCAGCAACGGCGCGGAGGATGCCTCCACCCGACGCTTTCTGCTACTGGATTTGACGGCAGAGCAACAAAGCGGTATACTCAGTGCATCCACTTTCAGGCTGTTTCCGCCAGACCTGCCCCGGCCGCAACGCGTGAATGCGCCTGCCGCGCATTCTCCGCTGCGCCCACCGCGGTTTCTTTTCGCGCCAAGTTAGACGCTAGCGGCTGCCGCACACGCCGTGTGCGCGGCCACACCACCGAACACCGCAGACCCCGTCCCCCCGATCCCGGAGCTCACGTTGCACCCGAAGTTTCTGGCCGGGCGCCTGCCCGGCGCGGCGGCGCTCGTCCTCCTGCTTGCCGCTTGCGGCGCGGGCGGCGGCGAGGTCGCCATCGGCACGGCGGGCCCGTTCGAGGAGGGCTACGCCCGCATGGTCCGCCGCGCGGTGGAGATGGCGGTGGACGAGATCAACGACGAGGGCGGCGTGCGCGGCACCCGCCTGTCCGTCGTGGCGCAGGACGACGGCGGCGACGGCGTAAAGGCCGCGCAGATCGCCGAGCAGTTCCTGGCCGACGACAAGGTGAAGGCGGTGGTGGGGCACGCCAACTCCGGCGCCATGGTGGGCGCCGCCCGCGTGTACGACCGCGGCCTGGTCTCCGTCATCCCCAGCGCCACCTCGCCGGAGCTCACCGGCGTGTCGCCCTGGGTCTATCGCGTAACGACGAACGACTCCACCAACGGCGCCAACCTGGCCCGCTTTGCCGCGGGGCTGCAGGCGAAGCGCGTCGCTGTTCTCTACGAGAACAACACGTACGGCCGCGGGCTGGCCGCCGCCTTCCGTGCCGCCTACCCCGGCGAGCTGGTGGGCGTCGATCCCATCGCGGGCGACGGGTCGCTCGTGGAGCCGTTCATCTCCTACTACAAGCAGGTGGCGCCGGACCTGGTCTTCGTGGCCGGCACCGAGCTGAGCGGGCAGGCGCTGCTGCGCGAGGCGCGGCGGCAGGGCTTCGCCACGCGCTGGGTAGCCGGCGACGGCTGGTCCGGCGTGGTGACCGACACGGCGGCCAGCGAAGGCGTCTACGTCGCCGTCCCCTTTTCCATCCGTGACACGCGGGCGGAGGCGGTGCGCTTCGTGGAGGCGTTCCGCACCCGCTACGGCGTGGAGCCCGACGCCAACGCCGCCATGGCGTACGACGCCACGAAGCTCCTCGCGAAGGCGATGGCCGAGGTGGGCTTCGAGCGCGAGGCCATCCGCGGCTACCTGGCCACGGTGCGCGGCGAGCGCTCGTTCGCGGGCGTCACCGGCGCGCTCCGATTCCGTCCCGACCGGGATCCCGACCGCAGCGGCTTTGTGATGACGCAGGCGCGCGGCGGCACCCTTGTCCCCCTGGAGGCCCAATGACCCGCCGACTCTGGTCCGGCATCCGCAGCCGGCTGGTGCTCGGCTTCGGCATCGTGCTCGTGCTGCTGGCCATCGCCGGCGGGGTGGGATGGCGGTCGATGACGGTGCTCAGCGGCGCCATCCGCCACTCCATGCAGGGGGTGGAGCAGGACGCCCGCCTCTCCGTGATGCTGTCCACCGACGTGGCGCGGGAGATCGCCGTCGCCGCGCGCTACATTGAGCACGGCGAGAGCGCCGCGGTGGAGTTCGACTCGCTGCGCTGGCAGACGCACCGCACCCAGCGCCAGCTGCTGCGCCGCGACGGGCAGACGCAGGAAGAGGTGGAGCTGGTCGTCGGCATCGACCAGCGCCTTTCCGAGGCCGAGGTTCGCTACGTGGCCGCCCGCCGCCTGGCCGAGCTGGACCGCGCGGACGAAGCGGCGGCCCAGGCCGACACGGCGCGCGCCATCGAGGCGGCCATGCTGGGCGACCTGTCGAAGCTGGCGCAGGTGAAGGGCGCGCGCGTGGGCGCCGCCGAGCGGGAGCTGGAGGGCGACGCGGCGGCGTGGCGGCTGATCCTGGCCGGCCTGCTGCTGACGGCGCTGGTGATCGGCTGCGGCGTCGTCTACGCCGTCCTTCGCTCCATCACCGGCCCGCTGGACCAGCTGGCCGCGCACGCCGGGCGCCTGTCGGAGGGCGACCTGACGGCGCGCACGGAGGACCGCCTGCCGGACGAGCTGCACATCCTGGCCACGGCGATGAACGCCACCAGCGACTCGCTTTCGCGCATCGGCGCGGGGGCGGCGCAGGCGGCCGACGGCATCTCGTCGTCCGCCGACGACCTGACGGCCATCAGCACCCAGCTGGCCGCCGCGGTGGGCGAGGTGACGATGTCCATCGAGCAGGTGTCGGAGGGGGCTACGGGCCAGGTGGCGCAGCTGCGGCGGGTGGATACCGCGCTGCACGCCATGCTCGAGACGGCGCAGCGGATGGTGGCCGACGTGCGCGAGGTGGCCGGGCTGGCCGCCAGCATCGAGCACGAGGCGCAGGCCCGCCGCGCGGAGACGGAGCGCACCATCGGCACCCTGTTCAAGATCAAGACGACCGTCGAGGCCGCGGCGGAGGAGACGGTGGCGCTGAACGCGGCCGTGGCCGACGTGAGCAGCTTCGTACGCACGGTAAACGACATCGCCGAGCAGACCAACCTGCTGGGGCTGAACGCCGCCATCGAGGCGGCGCGCGCGGGGGAGGAGGGCCGCGGCTTTGCCGTCGTCGCCGACCAGGTGCGCAAGCTGGCCATGCAGGCGCGCGAAGGGGCCGAGAACGTGGCCACCATCACCCGCACCATCACGCAGCGGGTGAACAGCACGGCGGCGGCCATGCAGGCGGGCGCCACGCACGTGGAGGAGATCGAGCGCGTGGCCCACGCGGTGGAGGGCGCGCTCACCACCATCGTGCACGCGGCGGAGCGCACGCGCGTGGCCGCGGACCGGGTGACGGGGCTGGCGGAGGGGAACGCCTCCGCCGCCGTGGAGGCCGCCACGGGCATCGCCGCGGTGGCCGAGACGGCTGTCGTCCATGCGGAGACGGCGGAGGGCGTGCGCGCCGCCACCGCGCAGCAGGAAAGCGCCTGCCGCATGGTGGCCGAGGCCACGGAGCGCCTTACCGGCAGCGCGGGCGAGCTGCGCAGCCTGGTCGGCGGACTGCGCGTGGCGCCGGTGGACGCGGAGGCATCGCTCCCGGAGTCGACGGATCGCCCCGTGCGCCGCTTCGCAGCCCCCTCGCTCTTTGTCCCCGATGAGCAGGCGGAGGACGAGCTCGCGCCCAAGCGCCGCCGCCGCAAGACCGCCGCGGTGACCTGAGCGACGCCGTTCCGGACCGCACCTCCACAGGAAAAGCACCCTCCTCCGCGCCGCGGAGGAGGGTGCTTTTTCGTTGCCCTTCGTCGATCTGGTTGCAGGCGAGCCGGGTGATGGTGCGCCGACGCCGTTCAGCCGTCGTTCGGCGGCATTCCCGAAGCCGACGGAACGCTTCCCCGTTTCGGGTTGGACAGCGGGCGTGGAACGTCGGGTCGGGCGGATGGCGCGGACGCAGTGAGGGGCCATCCGCGTTTTTTTGAGCGGACCCCTCATCCCCATCATCAGCCGACGCCGATGACTGCCCGAAGCGCACCGGAACCAGCCTCCACGAACACCTGATGCGCGATCTTGCAGAGTCTCGGAGCGCGAGAGGGCCGGCGGGTTCCCGCTACGGTGGTGCGAGGGGACGGTTCACGGGATCGCGCATCAGGTGAAGCCGGATGGCAGGCTGCGGGGCGCTACGGAGATCATGGGGCACCTGAAAAAATGCGGATGGCCCCCTGCCGCGCTTCCATCCGGCTGCCGTTCCCGACGTTCCCAGAGAAGCTTCGTGCGTCCCGCCACGGCCGACGTGCAGGGGCACGGTGTTGCGCGTGGTGAACTCGCCACGGTTTCTGGCGATGCGCGGCGTGCAACCCAATCACGATGAACCTTTTTCGTGCACACGCTCCATGGAACGGCACGGCGCGATTTGCGCGCGGCGGCCGGCGTCCGCATTGTATTGTCGGTAGTTTACTCCGTTCGCTTCTCTTGACGATGTATATACAGGATGATACATTCGATGAAGAAGAGCCCGATTGGGGAGTTTTCCGGATCGTACGAGGCGTTCGAGTGGGACGATGCCAAGCGGGTGCGGACGCTCCAGGAGCGCGGCCTCGACTTTGCCGACGTGGCGAGGCTCTTCTTCGCGCGGTCGCCGTTCTTTCGCCGGATGGAGGTGCGGGGCGACGAGGTCCGCTGGCAGGCGTTCGGGCCGTTCGGAGATCCGGAGCGTTTGGTCTCGGTTGTATATACCGAGCGTGAGGGTGGGGTGGTCTGCCGCATCATCTCGGTGCGGGCGGCGAGCAACGACGAACGAAAGGAGTACCATGCCGCGGTACAGGCTGGATGAGCTGCCGCAGGGGCAGACGGACTGGGAGCGGCTGGACCGCGAGGCGGGCCAGGGCCCGGAGGACGACCAGGAGAACCCGGCCTGGACGGCGCAGGCGTTCGCCGAGGCGGACCTGGTCACGCCCGGGGGGCTCAAGCGCACGCCCGTGTACATCCGCATGTACCAGCCGGTGCTCGACTACTACCGGTCCTTCGGCAAGGGGTACCAGACCCGCATCAACAACGACCTGCTGGAACTGGTCCGCAAGCGGCAGCGGCAGGCCAGCCGCATTCAGCCGATCCGGCAGCGGCGCGTGCGGGTGGCCCGCGGGACGCAGTCGTGGGAGGGCCGCGCCTCCACCCCGCGGGCAGGGTAAGCGGTGAGCACGCTTCCGGTGAACGAGGACAGCTACCCGCGGGTGCGCCTGCGGCGTGTGTACCTGCGGCACGCCCTGTTCGAGGATGGGGGCGACGGCGCCCGGCTGAACGGCTATGACTACCTGGTGGACCTCACCGTGGGCCGGCGTTCCGCCCTGGAGCTGACCGTGGAACTGGCCGTTGCCACACCCGAGGACGCGCCGGTGCGGCTGAGCGTGAGCTACGGCGCCGATTTCGTCCTGCCGGAGTCGGTTCCCGAGGCGGATCGTGAAGAGGTGTTGCGCGAGACTGCCTACGAGGTGGCGCCGGTGGTGCTGTATACCTACATCCGGCAGCTGGTCGAAGACCTCTCCGGCCGTGGCCGGGGGGAGCGCATCACCCTGCCGCTCCTTCCCGTCCCGCTGGAGCTTGGCGAGGAGGAACAGAGGGTTCCTCCGCCCGCGCCGGAATCCTGATGACGGGCCGAGGTTGGACCTGGCTGTTCCCCCGCTGAAACTTCGACAGTACCTTTCCCGTTCACCTCCGCACCACCGCCGGAGCGCGACCCCTCTCGCGCCGCGCGGCCTCTCCCCCGCAACCCCCCAGCACGGATGTCGCTGATCTCCGTACGCGACCTCACGCACGTCTATCCGGGCGGCGTGACGGCGCTCCAGGGGCTTTCCCTGGAGCTGGAACCCGGCATTATCGGGTTCGTCGGCGCAAACGGCGCCGGCAAGAGCACGTTCATCAAGATCCTCCTGGGTCTTCTCAACCCCACCTCCGGCGATGTGCGCGTCTTTGACCTGGACGCGCGCACGCAGAGCCTGCAGATCCGCCAGCGGGTGGGCTACATGCCCGAGCACGACTGCCTGCCGCCCGACATGACGGCCACGGACTTCGTCTCGCACATGGGGCGCCTTTCCGGGCTTCCCAGGGCCGCCGCCCGTGAGCGCACGGCCGAGATGCTGCGCCACGTGGGGCTGTACGAGGAGCGCTACCGGCACATCGGCGGCTATTCCACGGGGATGAAGCAGCGGGTAAAGCTGGCGCAGTCCCTGGTCCACGATCCAAAGCTGCTCCTTCTCGACGAGCCCACCAACGGGCTGGACCCGGCGGGGCGCGAGGAGATGCTGGAGCTGGTGCGCCGTACGGGGCAGGAGTTCGGCATCGCGGTGATGGTGTGCAGCCACCTGCTGGGCGAGATCGAGCGGGTGAGCGACTTCCTGGTGGCCATCGACGCCGGCACGCTCAAGAGCGCGGCGCCGCTGGGCAGCTTTACCGGCGAGCAGGCGCTGCTGGCGGTAGAGGTGGACGAGGGGAGCGACGCGCTGATGGCCCGACTGGCCGCCGCGGGGCTCACCGCCGTGGAGGACGGAGACCTGGTGGTGATCCAGCTGCTGGACGAGCGGCCCTACGACGTGGTGCGCGACGCCGCGGCCGACCTGGGGC
>DASQBH010000639.1:0-2440 GCA_035635315.1 Longimicrobium sp. | reverse complement strand
CCATTCCCCCATCACCCCTCCCCCGCAGTTTGGGGGAGGGGTCGCCGCGAGCCGCGAGGAACGAGCGGCGAAGTCGGCGGGGGAGAGGGCCCTCGCGGCGTAGCCGTGAGTCTTTCCGTCCCGCTATCCCCTATCCCCTATTCCCTCATCCCCACCAGCGCCTCTTCCTCGCTCATCGCGTCGACGGCGGCGATCAGCGCGTCCTCGATCTCCCGCGCCAGCGAGGCGACGGTGGGGGCGCGGAAGATGGCGTCCACCTTCAGCTCCACCCCGAACTCCATCCGCAGGCGGCCGATGACGCGCGTGCCCAGCAGCGAGTGGCCGCCAAGCTCGAAGAAGTCGTCCTCGGTCCCCACCCGCTCCAGCCCCAGCATCTCGCGCCACAGGGCGGCGACGGCCTCCTCCAGCTCGTTGGCCGGCTCCACGTAGGCGGTGCGCAGGTGGGCGCGGCCGTGGGCGGGCGGCGTGGCGGTTTCGGTGGATTCCGGTTCGTCCGCCGCGGGGAGGGGGAGCGTGCGAGCGGCGGAGGCGTCGCGCGGGGCCTCGATGTAGTAGCGGCGGCGCTCGAACGGGTACGTCGGCAGGGGGATGCGGCGGCCGCTGCGGCCCTCGGTGTACGGGGCCCAGTCGATCGGCACGCCTTCGCTCCACAGGCGGCCCACGGCGTCCGCCAGCGCGCGCGTGTCGGCGCCGGCGTCGCGGGGGTGCGGGAGCGAGGCGACGATGGTGTGCGTGCCGCCCTTGGGGATCAGCGAGCCGAGCGTGCGGCCGGGGCCCACTTCCAGGAGCACGGTGTCCGCCGCGGCGAGGAGCGTGTAGACGCCGCCTGCGAAGCGGACGGGGTGGCGAAGCTGGCGCGCCCAGTAGCCCGCGTCTGTCGCTTCCTTCGCCGTGATCCACCGGCCCGTCAGGCTGCTGACGTACGGCAGCTCCGGCGCGCGGGGCACGGCGCGCAGCACCAGCTCGCGAAAGACGTCCAGGATCGGGTCCATCATCGCGGAGTGGAACGCGTGCGAGGTGTGCAGCCGCCGCACCTCCACGCCGTCCGCCACCAGCACCTCCTCGAACGCCCGCACGGCCTCCGACGGGCCGGAGACGGCGCAGGTGCCGGGGCCGTTCACCGCGGCCAGCGAGACGCCGTCCGGCAGCCGCGGCAGCAGCTCGGCCTCGGAGAGCTGCACGCCGAGCATGGAGCCGGCGGGGAGCGACTGCATCAGCCGGCCGCGCGCGGCGACCAGGCGCAGCGCGTCTTCCAGCGAAAAGACGCCGGCCAGGCACGCGGCCACGAACTCGCCCACGCTGTGGCCCAGCATGGCGGCGGGCCGCACGCCCCAGTGCATCCACAGCCGCGCCAGCGCCCACTCCACGGCGAACAGCGCCGGCTGCGTCACCGCCGTCTGCGCCAGGCGCTCCGCGGCGGCCGCATCGTCCCCCTCCGCCGGAAACAGCAGCTCGCGCAGGTCCAGGCCCAGCTCGGGGCGCAGGATCTCCGCGCAGCGGTCCAGCTCCGCGCGAAAGACGGGCTCCGAGGCGTAGACGCCGGCCGCCATCCGCACGTGCTGCGCGCCCTGGCCGGGAAACAGGAACGCCACCGGCCGCCCTTCCGTCGCGCGGACGCCGGCCGCGGCGCGCAGTCCATCCACCGCGTCCCGGGTCGATGACGCGGGGATCGCCAGGCGCCAGTCGAACGGCGTGCGGCCGGACTGCAGGGTGAAGGCGGCGTCCGCCAGGTCGGTCGATGGATGACGCTCGAGGTGATCCGCCAGGTTGCGCCACGCGGCGTCCAGCGCCTGCTCGGTGCGCGCGGAAACGACGATCACCTGCACCGGACGCGGGTCGGCGCCGCGCGGGGCGGGGGAGGGCGGCTGCTCCAGCACCGCGTGTGCGTTGGTGCCGCCGATGCCGAACGAGCTGACCCCCGCGCGCCGCGGCGCCGGCCCGTCCCACGCCGCCGTCCGGCCGGTGACGTAGAACGGCGTGCGCTCGATCTCCAGCTTCGGATTCGGTGCGGTGAAGTGCAGGCTGGCGGGGACGATGCCGTCGCGCACCGCCAGCGCGGCCTTGATCAGCCCCGTCACCCCCGCGGCGGTGTCCAGGTGGCCGAGATTCGTCTTGGCCGAGCCCAGGCCGCAGAAGCCGGTGTCCTGCGTGTGCGCGCGAAAGGCGCGGGTGAGCGCGGCCACCTCCACGGGATCGCCCAGCGTGGTCCCCGTGCCGTGCGCCTCCACGTAGCCGACGGACCGTGCATCGACCTCCGCCACGGAGAGCGCGTCGGCGATCACCGCGGCCTGGCCGTCCGCGCCGGGCGCCATGTATCCCACCTTGTCGGCGCCGTCGTTGTTGATGGCGCTGCCCAGGATCACCGCGTGGATGGTGTCGCCGTCCGCGACCGCATCCTCCAGCCGCTTGAGGACGACGATCCCCGCGCCCGCGCTTGCCA
>DASQBH010000638.1:0-2880 GCA_035635315.1 Longimicrobium sp. | reverse complement strand
GACCCGCCATGACGCACCGTTTTCGCGAGGTGATCGGCCTGGACCTGGGCCACGGCGAGACGGCGGTCGCGTGGGCCGCACTGGAAGGGAGCGCCGACCCGGCCATCCTGGAGGTGAACCTTCGCCGCACGCAGGTCACCGCGGTGGGCCGCCACCCGGACTTCGGCATCGTGGTGGGCGAGCGGGTGCTTACCGTCCCCGGCGTGCGCGACATCCGCATCGGCTTCAAGGCGCGCCCCCCCGGCGACCCCGGATACCCCGTCACCCTGCGCGACTTCGTCTCCGAGTACCACCGCCTGATCCTGCAGGGCGGCCAGGTGAGCGGCGAGGATGAGATCTGCTACTTCGTGGGATGCCCCTCGGGGTGGAGCGCGGACGAGGTGCGTGACTACGAGCGGATGCTGCACGAGGCGGGGCTTCCCCACGTGCGCGTGGTCCGCGAGTCGCGCGCCGCGCTTCTGCAGGCCAAGGAGAGCGGGCGCGTCACCCCGGCACAGCTGGTGTCGTCGGTGCTGGTGATCGACGTGGGCTCCTCGACGGTGGACGTGAGCCACGTGCACGGCGGCCTTCAGGACGAAAAGCTGGACGCGGGGATGGACCTGGGCGCGGCGCTCATCGACCGGCTGATCTTCTCGCACACCGTCGCCCACAGCCCCCGGCCGCAGGCCCTGGCCACCGTCCTGGACGACCCCGCGCACCACGACGTGCGCACCCGCTGCGAGTTCGCCTGCCGCAAGGCCAAGGAAAGCTTCTTTGCCGACGAGGAGGCGTACACGCGCTTTGGCCACGCGGCCCCCGCGACCACCGTAACCTGCGGCGAGCACGCCTTTACCCCCCAGGTGACGGCGCGGCGGATGGACGAGATCCTGGCGCTTCCCCTCGCCGAGCTGGGCGGCCGCAGCTGGACCGGCGCCTTTGCCGAGCTCCTTTGCCAGGCGGACGACGCGCTGCGGAGCCGCGGCCTGTCTCCAGCGGCGGTGGTGCTCACCGGGGGCGCGGCGCGGATGTCCTTCGTGGAGCGGATGTGCCGGGAGCGCTTTCCCGCCGCCGCGCTGGTGCGCCACCCGGAGCCGGAAGAGGCGGTGGCGCGCGGGCTGGCGCGGTGGGGCCAGATCTTTCTGAACACGAACGCCTTCTCCCAGGAGGTCATGCGGCTGGGCGAGGAGCGGGTGCCGCCGCTGGTCCGGGACCGGAAGGCCAGCCTGGTCGCCGCGGTGGCCGAAGAGGTGAGCGGCGGGATCGCGGAGCACGTGGTGGGCCCCGCGCTGCTCCGCTGGCGCGAGGAGGAGATCGCCACCCTCAACGGGCTCAACGACGAGGTCGCGGCGCAGGCGGAGGCGTGGCTCCGCTCCAGCGCGGGGCAGCAGGCCGTGGCACGGGCGTGCGAGACCTTTCTCAAGCAGCTGGCGGTGGAGGTGGACGGCTGGACCCTGGAGCTGTGCCGCCGCTACCGCATTCCCCCCACGTCGCTTCGCCTTGACCCGGGCGAGATGGTGCGCGGCGAGCTTCCCCGCGTACCGGTGAACACCCGCGTCGACAACATCCTGGGCGCCACCGGGATCGCAGGGTTCCTGAGCATGATCATCCTGGGGGGGATTCTGAAGCCCGCGCAGTTCGGCATGGCGGTGCCCGGCTGGGCGATGGTGGCCGCCCCGGTCGTGCTGATCCTGATGTTGAGCCTTCCGGTTGCGGAGGCGCGGCTCTATCGCAGCACGTTTCCCCGGTTTCTGCGCGAGCGCCTCATGCCGCTGTCGCAGCTGGAAAAGGTGGTCCAGAAGACGCGCGCCCGCCTGCGCGACGAGATCGGCAAGGTGCTGGCCGGCAACGAGTTCGAGGCGCTGGTGACGTCGATCTCCGGTCAGATCACCGCGCAGCTCAACGGCCGTGCGGACGAGGTGAAGTGGATCATCTCATGACTCACCCCAGGTCCTGAAAAAGATTGGGGGTACAGAGGAACAGACAACAGCCGGAGGAACAGAGGGAGGCACGCGTTTGTCTCCGTTCCTCTGGCTTTTGTCTGTTCCTCTGTACCTTCGCCGTTTGTTTTTGCGGATCATCGACAGAGCCAGCAGAGCTCGTCCTGCGCGAGGCGAAAGGCGCCGCTGACTCTGCGTGAGGATTGCCTTCCTTTACGACAGCGCGCGGACCAGGCGGTAGAGGAACTCCTGGCCTTCGTAGTAGGACTGGATGAGGATGCGCTCGTCCGGGGCGTGGGCGCGCACGTCGTCGACGTCCAGAAAGATGCCGCTGACGCCGTACATGGGGATGCCGGCAGCGCGAAAGTACAGGCTGTCCGTCGCGCCGATCCCCATCACCGGGACGACGGGGACGCCCGGCCACATCTGCTCCGTGACCGATTCCACCGCGTCCATCACCTCCGGCGTGAGCGAGGACGGCGGGCTGGGCTTGGCGACGATCGCCTGGCGCACTTCGATGCGCTCGTCGGCGATCACCTGGCGCATCAGCCGCTCCATCTCGTCCGGCGACTGGCCGGGGAGCAGGCGGCAGTTGACGATGGCGCGCGCGGCCTGCGGGATGGTGTTGTTGCTCTGCCCCGCATCCACCCGCGTGGCCGTCCAGGTGTTCCGCGTCATCCCGTGGTACTGCGGAACCGCCGTCAGCCGCGCGATGGCGTCCGCATCCGCAGTCCCGGCCAGCAGCGCGCGCATGTCGTCGCCCAGCGGGCCGGTGTCGACGCGCGACATCCGCTCGAAGAAGGCGCGCGCCACCTCGCCCAGCTGCACGGGAAACTCGTAGGCGGCGATGCGGCCCAGCGCGGCGGCCAGGTGGTAGATGGCGTTGTCGTCGGTGGGGATGCTGCTGTGGCCGGCCGTGCCGCGGGCGGTGAGCTCGAGGTCCAGGTACACCTTTTCGCTGGCC
>DASQBH010000637.1:0-8518 GCA_035635315.1 Longimicrobium sp. | reverse complement strand
GGGGCACCCGGGTCTCGTCGCGGTACACGACCTTGGGGTAGCCGCCCACGGCACCGGGCTCGCAGCCCGCCAGCAGGGCGGCCGCGGCGGGGAGGGCCAGCCACGCGGCGGCGGCCGAGCGCCGGCGCCGGAACACGTCAGCCTTCACGAGTCTTCTCCTGTGTTTCCACGCGCGGCAAGGGGCTCTTCGGCCGCCTTGCCGGGCGGGTAAAAGAACGGGCCTCCCGCGCGGGCGCAAGGGGCGCGCCGCGCATGCCGTCAGGCCGTGGCGGCGCCGCGCTCCTGCACGGCCTGCCGGGCGGCGCGCTTAAGCCGCTCCACCATGGCGTTGAGCCCCGCCTCGCGCGCCTGCAGGCCGATCTTGCCCATGACCTGCCGCACGAAGTCCTGGGGAATGCCCAGCACCGTCTCCGGCGGCTGCCCGTTCACGGCCTCGAAGATCATGGCCAGCAGGGCGCGCAGGGCGGCGCTTTCCCGGGGCAGGTCGGCGTGGTAGTACATCCGGCCGTCCACCACCTCGGGAAAGATGGATACGGGCGTCTGGCACTCGTGCACGCGGTACTGCTCCAGGTCCATTCCCGCGAAGCGCTCCGGCAAGGGCGGCAGCTTGCCGGCGTACTGCACCAGCGCCTGCCGCGTCATGTCCGGCGACAGGGTGGCGAACCGCCGCAGGATCTTCTCGATCGAGGGCGGCATCTGCTGCGTGGTGGGCTGCGTGTCGCTCATGTCGTCTTCCCGGTACGGAGCGCTTTCGGAGGAAATCTAATCCGTTGCCGCCTCTCCGGCGACAGGTGGATGAAGCAGGGCGGGCCGGAGCGCATTCGCCCCGGCCCGCCTTTGTGCCGCCTGATCCCGCCGCGCGAGGTCCGGCGGCCGCGCGTCATTCGCTCGCCTGGTGGAAGAAGCAGATCAGGTCCTTGATCCGGAAATCGTCGAATCGGTTGCTCGACGAGTTTTCGGGAAATTGCACCGCCTGGATCTGGATCGTGTTTGTGCCACTAAAGATCGTACTGCCGGAGAAGGCGATCATCTGGGTGTACCAGTGATCGGCCTGTCGCCACTTCTCGGGCTGATTGATGTTCGTGGTGTCGATCCCGGCGCCGCCCGGCCGGTACGGGTGGATGGCCCCGACCTGTTTTCCATTGATGCTCACCACCGCATCGACGTCCGCATGTGTGAGGCCGCTGACGTTGAAGATCAGGAACCCCGGATTCGCGGAGTCCCTGCCGCCGGTGTTGAATTGCGCCTCGAATACCGGTTTGCTGTCCCCGATGGTGACGGGGGTGTCGTCCACAATGATGACGAAATCGCACAGGATGGGCATGATTCACTCCTTTCCGCTCGCCAATTCAAGGTATTCATTGCAATGAACCAGCTCCAGCTTCCGTCGGGATGTCGTGTCACGTCGTCAGGCATTCCTCCTTTCTGCCGTCGTCCCGCGCCGGCCGCATGTCCTCCGGTCCCCCGTCCGCACGCCGGACCGAGGCTCACCCCACACCCATGGCTGTAGTGTCTACATCGCTAAAAATTACACGAATCATGCGATTGGCAAGGGAACATTAGTAGCGGTGGCCCCTGACGTTCAGGCTTCTCGGGACCGCGAGCCAGGGACGGAAATGCGGGCCGAGGATGGTTCTCCCCGGCCCGCATTCGTCAGCGTCGCCCTGCCCCGGACTTCTTGCGCCTACTCCGGCCTCGGCCCGGCGTTGCGGACCGACTCCGGAACACGGTCCGCGAAGCGCTGAAAGTTCTCGGCGAACAGCCCCGCCAGCTTTCCGGCCTGCGCGTCGTAGGCGTTCTTGTCGGCCCAGGTGTCGCGCGGGTTCAGCACCTCGGCCGGCACGCCGGGCACGCTGGTGGGGATCTGCAGGCCGAAGAACGGCGCGGTGGCGGTCTCCACCTCGTCCAGGTCGCCCGCCAGCGCGGCGCGCAGCATGGCGCGCGTGTAGGCCAGCTTCATCCGGCTTCCCTCGCCGTACGGGCCGCCCGTCCACCCCGTGTTCACCAGCCACACCCGCGATCCGTGCTCGCGCAGCTTCTCACCCAGCATCTCGGCGTACACGCCGGGGTGCAGGGGGATGAAGACGGCGCCGAAGCAGGCGCTGAAGGTGGGCTGCGGCTCCTTTACCCCCCGCTCCGTGCCGGCCACCTTGGCCGTGTAGCCGGAAAGGAAGTAGAACATCGCCTGCTCGGGCGTGAGCCGGGAGATGGGGGGAAGCACGCCGTACGCGTCGGCGGTAAGGAAGACGACGTTCTTGGGATGCCCGCCCTGCGCCCGCGGAACGTGGTTGGGGATGTAGTGCAGCGGGTACGAGACGCGGGTGTTCTCGGTGATGGACTGGTCGGCGAAGTCCACCCGGCGCTCCTCGTCAAGCACGCAGTTCTCCAGCACCGTGCCGAACATGCGCGTGGTGGCGTAGATCTCCGGCTCGCCCTCGGGGGAGAGGTTGATGGCCTTGGCGTAGCAGCCGCCCTCGTAGTTGAAGATCCCCTCGTCGCTCCACCCGTGCTCGTCGTCGCCGATCAGCGCGCGCTCGGGGTCCGCCGAGAGCGTGGTCTTCCCCGTCCCCGACAGGCCGAAGAAGAGCGCGCTGTCGCCCTCCGGGCCCACGTTGGCGGAGCAGTGCATCGACAGCACGCCCTGCTTGGGGAGAAGGTAGTTGAGCAGGCCGAAGACGGACTTCTTGATCTCGCCCGCGTAGCGCGTGCCGCCGATGAGCACTTCCTTCCTGCCGAAGTGGATCAGGATGAAGGTGCTGGTGCGGGTGCCGTGGCGCGCCGGGTCGGCCTGGTACTCCGGCGCGTGCAGGATGGTGAAGCCGGGGGTGAAGTCGTCCAGCTCGGTGGCGGACGGGCGGCGGAACATGTTGTACGCGAACAGGTTGTGCCACGCATTGGGCGTCACCACCCGCACGCCCAGGCGGTAGCGCGGGTCCGCGCCCGCCCACATGTCGCGCACGTACAGGTTCTGCCCCTCCAGGTGGCCCATCACGTCTTCGCGCAGGCGGTCGTAGTTCTCCGCCTCGAAGGGGATGTTGACCTTGCCCCAGTCGATGTCCGCTTCCGACGACGGCTCGCGCACGACGAAGCGGTCCTGCGGCGAACGCCCGGTGTGCGGGGTGGTGACGGCGTTGAACGGGCCTCCGTCCACCAGGCTTCCCTCGCCGCGGCGGATGGCGTGCTCCACCAGCTCCACCGGGTTCAGGTTCCAGAAGACGGTGCCGGGGTTCCGGATGCCGTGGTTCTCCAGCCCGTAGCGGCTTTCACGCCCAAAGGTGGGCGCCGGAGCCTCGGGGTTCAACGTGGTAGCCATCGGTCTTGATGATCGGTGCGGGTCGTGCGGCCCCGCCTGACGATCGGGCTCAGGGGGGCGGGGCAGAAACGGCAACTCTAGCACGGGGCGCCCCCCGCGGCAAGGTGAACGTCACGTCGCCGCGCGGGATTCGCGGCGCCGGGGCTCAGGATCGCGGCATTCCCAGCGCAAGGCGGACGCCCGCGTACACCGTGCGCCCCGGGCCCGGCTCGTAGTACCGCCGCCCGAACGCGTTCACCACCACGGAGGTGTTGTAGGCGCCGTCCATCACGTTCATCACCCCCCCGAACGGCGACAGCCCGACGCGGCCCAGGCGCATGCCCTCCCACCCGCCGCGCACGTCCAGCAGCGTGTGCGCGGGGGAGCGAAAGCGGCCCTCCGCGTCGTCGTCCGCCACGGGGGTGCTGGAGACGTGGCGCAGGTCCACGCCGGCGAACGGCCCGCTCTCCGGCGACGCCAGCAGCGACACGTCCAGCCGGTGCGGCGCCACGCCGGGGACGGGGTTCCCCTCGCGGTCCTCCCCGTTCACCACGTACCGGCCGAAGCGCGCGTCCGTCCAGGTGTACGCCGCCCGCGCCGACCATCCCCGGCGTGGGGTGAGGACGGCGCTCGCCTCGATCCCCCGGTGCCGCGCCTCCCCCGCGTTGCGGTAGAAGACGCGGCCCGGCGCGCCGGCCACCCCGAAGGGGATGAGCGCGTCGTCCACGCGGGCGCGGTACGCGGCGCCCTCCAGCCAGAGCCACGGCGCCGGCCGCGCCTTGGCCCCCACCTCCGCCGAGACGGTGCGCTGCGGCTGGAGGTCCGGGTTGAACCCCCCCGCGCCGCTGGGGCGGTTGGCCAGCTCCGTCGTGGTCGGCGTCTCGAACGCCGTCGCCAGGTTGGCGTAGAGCGAGACCGCCGGCGTGGCCGCGAACGACACGCCCAGCGCGGGGCTCACGCGCTGCATCGTCCGGGCGCCGGAGTCGTCGGGGTTGGCGTCCGACACGAGACGGTCGCGGACGGCGAAGCGAAAGCGGTCGTACCGCAGCGCGCCCAGCACCTCCAGCCGTCCGAACAGCGCCGCCGCCCCCTGCGCGAACGCGGACGACGACGTCACCCGCTCGCGCTGGTCCAGCGTCCGCGCCCCCCGCTCCCCCGCCTGGTTGGCGAAGTTCAGCCGGTCGTCGTGCTGCCCCTCCACCTCCGCGCCCGCCAGCCAGCGCACCGGCCCCGCATCCGCCGACCACGACGCGCGCACCCCGCCCACGCGGCGGTCCAGGTCGATGACGGCGTTGGGGATGGGGTTGTCGATGGAGCGCGCCAGCCCGTACGCCGCCACCTCCAGCGCGCCGGGACCCGCCTGGTGCCGCCACCAGAGCCCCGCCTGCCCCTGCCGTCCCTCCTCCCCCGTGCGCTGCTCCACGTTGCGCGCGAAGGCCGCGCCGCGGTCCACCCGCAGCAGCGAGTCGGAGAGCGAGCCGGGGTTCAGCGCGTCGTAGCGCACGGCCGTGAACGACAGCCGCACCTCGTCCGCGCCGCGCGCGTACGCCAGCGTGCCGCCGGCGTTCAGGTTTTCGGCGGATGCGTGCCGGCGATAGCCGTCGTACGAAAGGCGCGACACGTAGGCGCGGTACGCGGCCGCGCCGGCCCGTCCGCCCGCGCTGGTCTCCATCCGCAGCAGGCCGTCGCTCCCCGCCAGCACGCGGTGCTCGGACGCCAGCGGCGCGTCCGGCGGAGCGGCCGTCGAGAGGCGGATCACCCCGCCCGACGCGTTGCCGTACAGCGCCGACGCCGGGCCGCGGATCACCTCCGCCCGCCCCAGCGCGGAGGGATCGACGTGGTTCAGCGTGGTCTGTCCGTCCGGCAGCGTGGCGGGGATCCCGTCCACCAGCACCCGCACCCCCCGCACGCCGAACTGCGCCCGCGCGCCCAGCCCGCGCACGGAGATCCGTTCGCCCAGCGCGTAGTTGAAGCGGTTGTCCACCTGCACGCCGGGGAGCGCGGAGAGGGCGTCCGTAAGCGCCAGCGCCGGACGCGCCTGCCGGATCTCCGCCTCCTGCACCACCGAGACGGGGAACGGCGCCCGCAGCGCGGAGCCGGGCGTGTTCAGCACCTGCACCGTCACCGTGTCCAGGGGAACGATGCGCACGGTGTCCTGCGCCAGCACGTCTCCTGGCAGTACCCAAAGGAGCGCGGCGAACACGCCTGCCGCGAACGCGTTGCGGAAAGTCATCGATCGGTGGAATGGCGTGATGCGCCGGAACCCGGCCTGGGAGCCCGCAAGTCCTCTGCCTCGCCCCCTCATCAAGCAATCGGCCGAAGTGGTGCATCTTCTCATAATGTCCCGAAAAACTCGTTCGCGTATTGGCGGCTCGCGGTTTTGAGGATCGCCGGACCGCGATTATCCTCCGCCTGCTCGCGTTCACCCCGTTCACATACACGGAGAATGGTGAGCCGCATCAACCCCTTGACCGATTTGCCCGGCGCGTTTAGCTTGGGATTGACGGTCGCCCCCTGCCTGCGGGCAGTGTGGGTACTCAACTCCGGGGGGTTGTGCCAGCAACGGCGCAACCCCTCGTTATTTATGCCTTGCGCATGACCGTCATCCCCGCTCCACGGGCGCCCAAGCTCGAGATCTTTGTCGACGGCAGCAACTTCAATCTCGCGCTCGACCGCGACGGTGTCGGCCATTCGGTCGACCTGAACCTGCTGGCAACTCGCCTCAGCCGCGACTACCACTTCGTCAAGCTGCACTATTACACGTCGCCTCTTCCGGACGTGAAGAGTTCCGCGTACCGGCGCCAGCAGAAGTTCTTTGACCAGGTGCGCCGCAGCCGGCGCATCGAGCTGGTGCTGGGACGCCACGAGCCCCGTTGGGACAGCGCCGGCCGCCGGTACCACGTGGAGAAGGAGACGGACGTGAACCTGGCCGTCGACATGGTCATCGGCGCGTACGAAGACCGGTTCGACGTGGCGATGCTGGTGGCGGGCGACACCGACTACGTCCGCGCCATCCACGCCGTGCAGTCACGCGGCAAGCCCGTGGTCTGGTGCCATCTGCCCGGTCAGCGGCGCACCGATCAGCTCGCGCAGGTCTGCCAGGAGAAGCGCGAGCTCACGGAGAAGTTTCTCCGTACCTGCACGCTGGGTGTCGACGGCAGATGAAGCAGCGTTCGAGCGTCGCGCGGGTTGGAGTCGTGCCGCGCGTGTGTTAACCTCAATCCGCAGCCGGCCGCCTCGCGGCCAGGGAGGACCGCCTGATGAGCAGCGCAACCATGGACGTCTCCATCGACCAGCTCCGCGATCTGCCGCTGGAGAAGCGCCTCGAAATCATCGTGGCGCTTTGGGAAACGGTGGAGAACGAAATCGGGTTGCGACGGATTGCCGAGGCGTTCGCGGACAAGCCCGATCGCCGCTTCGAAGAACACGTTGATGATCCAGCATCCTCAATCCCCTGGGAGCAGGTACGTGGGGAGATGCGGATGATCATCGCCCGCGCCGGTGAAAGGCCGGACGCGCCGCGACTCTCTCCAGCAGAGAAAGCGGAGATTGACCGCCGGCTTGCCAGGCACCACCGCGATCCGGGCGCCGCTGAGCGCGTGGCGGCCTTTCTGGATGAACTCGACACCCGGAACGGTGAGGTAGAGTAGCATTCACGCCCGCAACGAAAATCTCCCCGTCCAGGAGGCCGGGGAGATTTCTCGTTCATGCGGTGCGGCCGTTCGAATCAGCTCGGCGCGGCTTCGACGATCATCACGAAGCCCATGGCGCCTGCCGCGCAGACGGAGATCATGCCGAACTGCTTGCCCCGGCGCCGCAGCTCGTTCAGCAGGGTGACGGTCAGGCGCCCGCCGGTGGCGCCGAAGGGGTGGCCGATGGCGATGGAGCCGCCCATCACGTTGATCTGGTCCTCCGGCGGCAGCCCCAGCGCCTTGTCGCGCCCCAGCCGCTCCCTGGCGACCTTGTCGGAATCGAACCACTGCAGGTTGCTCAGCACCTGCGCGGCAAAGGCCTCGTGCACCTCCAGCAGGTCGATGTCCTTCATGGTCAGCCCCGCGCGGTCGAACGCGGTGGGGGCGGCGTAGACGGGCCCCTGCAGCAGCTGGTCGCCCGGGTCCAGCGCGGCGTAGGCGTAGCTGCGGATAAAGCCGAGCGGCTTGTAGCCCAGCGCGTTCGCCTTTTCCTCGCTCATCAGCAGCACCGCGCTGGCGCCGTCCGTCAGCGGCGACGCGTTGCCGGCCGTCACGCTGCCGTACTTGCGGTCGAACACGGGCTTGAGCGTGGACAGCTTTTCGTACGACGTGTCGGAGCGGATGCCGTTGTCGCTGGTCACCACCTGCTCGTACTTCGGCGGCACGTAGAACGGCGCGATCTCCGCCGTCAGCCGCCCGTCGGCCGTGCCGGCCGCGGCCAGCTGGTGGCTGCGCAGCGCCCAGCGGTCCTGCGCCTCGCGGCTGATCCCGTTCTGCTTGGCCATCTTCTCCGCCGACTCGCCCATCGTCTCCTCCGTGGTGGGCTCGGCGATGGCGGGGGTGATGGGGGCCAGGTGGCGCGGCCGGATGGTGCGGAACGCCTGCAGCCGCTCGCCCAGCGATTTGGCCTTGCTGGCGCGCACCAGCGCCTCGCGCATCTCCTTGCTGAACAGGATGGGCACGTCCGTCAGCGACTCCGCGCCCCCGGCGACCACGATGTCCGCCATTCCCAGCGCGATCTGCTCGGCGCCGGAGGTGATGGCCTGGTTGCTGGACGCGCACGCCCGGCCCACGGTGAACGAGGGAACCCGCGGCGGGATCCCCGCGCCCAGCGTGACCTCGCGGGCAATGTTGGGCTCCTGCACCGACTGCACGACGGTGCCGAACACCACGTGGTCGATCTGCTCCACGTCCAGCTCCGTGCGGGCGATCAGCTCGCGCACCGCGGTCTTGCCCAGCTCGGTGCTGGTGACGTCCTTGAAGTCCGTCCCCGACTTGGCGAAAGGCGTACGGCACCCGTCGATGATGGCGACCCTGCGGCCGATGTTGTTCATGTGCACCCGTCGTTCGCGCGGCGTAAGTCGTTCGTGGGCGCGACAATCTTGGTCTGAGCGCAACTCATATCAAGGGACGCGGATTCGTTCGGTCCGGCAGGATGTCGAACGGTGGCCGAATGGGGAACGGCAACGGCGGGTTTGGGCGTGTCCCTGCGCTGCGCTCCGGGCCGGGGGCTCGGCGCCGTAGGCAACGATAC
>DASQBH010000636.1:0-2605 GCA_035635315.1 Longimicrobium sp. | reverse complement strand
ACGGCCGCTGGGCCCGCGAGCGCGGGCGTCCGCGCGAGTTCGGCCACCGCGCCGGGATGACGGCCGTGCGCGCCGCCGTCGAGGCCGCGGGCGACGCGGGGGTGGAGGTGCTCACGCTCTTCGCCTTCAGCAGCGAGAACTGGCACCGCCCCCAGGGCGAGGTGGCCGCGCTGATGGCCCTGCTGGAGCTGTACGTGCGCAAGGAGCGCCGCGAGCTCAAGGAAAAAGGGGTGGAGGTGCGCGCCGTGGGCGACCTGCACCGCCTGGGGCCCCGCACCCACGCCGCCATCCAGTCCATCGTGGACCACACCCGCGGCTGCGACCGGCTCAAGCTGAACCTGGCCATCAGCTACGGCGCCCGCGACGAGATCGTCAACGCCGCGCGCCGCCTGGCCGAGCGCGTGCGCGAGGGCACGCTCATGCCGGGCGAGATCGACGAAGACCTCTTCGCGGAGCAGCTGTACTTCGCCGGCGACCCCGATCCCGACCTGCTCATCCGCACCTCGGGCGAGCTGCGCATCAGCAACTTCATGCTCTGGCAGCTGGCCTACACCGAGATGTACGTCAGCGACACGCTGTGGCCGGACTTTGGCCGCGAGCACCTGTTCCGCGCCATCCTGGACTACCAGCGGCGCGAGCGCCGCTTCGGCCGCGTCCTGGCGAGCTGATGGCGGCCCGCACGGGCGGCTCGGAGACGCTGACCCGCGTGGCGGTGGCCGCGGTGGGCATTCCCGTGGCCGTCTTCGCCGTGTACCGCGGCCGGTGGGTGCTCGCCGCCTTCCTGGGGGTGGTGGCCGCGCTGGTGGCGCACGAGCTCTGCCGGCTGGCGGCGCTCAAGGGCGCGCGCCCGCTGGCGCTGGTGAGCGCGGCGGGGGCGGCCGGGATCGTGACGGTATACGGCCTGACGCCGTGGACCGGGCCCACCAACGGCTACGCCACCCTCATCCTGAGCGTGCTGACGCTGGTGGCCTGCACGGCGGCCATCTGGACGCGCGGGGTGGCCGGCGCGCCCCTGCTGTCGGTGGCGGTGACCGTGTTCGCCGTGGTGTACGCGTCGCTGCTCAAGTACGCCGTCTTCATCCGCCACCTTCCCTGCGACGAAGCCCGCCCCCCCGTCTGCTCGCTCCAGGCGCTCGAGGGCACCCTGCTGGTGCTGGGGCCCGTGGCGCTCACCTGGGTCAGCGACAGCGCCGCGTACTTCGGCGGACGGATGTGGGGCAAGCGCAAGCTGATCCCGTCGGTGAGCCCGGGCAAGACGGTGGCCGGCGCGGTTTCGGCGGTGGTGGGCGCCACCCTGGCGGGCGCGGCGTACGCGGCGCTGGTGCAGCCGCACCTGGCCTACTACCGGCCCACGCTGGTGCAGGGCGCGCTGCTGGGGCTGGTGGTGTCGGTGGTGGCGCAGGTGGGCGACCTGGCGGAGTCGCTGTTCAAGCGCGACGCGGGCGCCAAGGACTCCGGCACGCTCTTCCCCGGCCACGGCGGCGCGCTGGACCGGTTCGACTCCCTCCTGTTCACGCTCCCCGTAGGCTACGTCTTCCTGCGCGTGGTGGTGCAGATCGGCGCATGAAGGGCGTTGCCATTCTGGGTGCCACCGGCTCCATCGGCGCCAGCGCGCTGGCCGTGCTGGAGCAGCACCCCGACCGCTTTCGCGCCGTGGCGCTCACCGCGCACCGCAGCGTGGACGCGCTGCGGGCGCTCGTGCTGCGCCACCGCCCCGCCCTCGCCGTGATCTCCGACGCGGAGGCGCCGGGGGGGAGCGACGGGCCCACGCGCTGGGCGTCCGGGCGCGAGGCGCTGCTGGAGGCGGCGACGCATCCCGAGGCGGACGTCGTCGTGAACGCCCTCGTCGGCGCGGCGGGGCTGGAGCCCACGCTGGCGGCCCTGCGGGCGGGAAAGCGGGTGGCGCTGGCCAACAAGGAGTCGCTGGTGTGCGGCGGGCCGCTGGTGCTGGAGGCGGCGCGGCAGGGCGGGGGAGAGCTGGTGCCGGTGGACAGCGAGCACAGCGCCATCCTGCAGTGCCTGGCCGGGTCCCGGCCGGACGAGGTGCGGCGGCTGATCCTCACGGCGTCCGGTGGCCCCTTTCGCGACCTGCCGCCGGAGCTGCTGGAGTCGGTGACCCCCGCGGACGCCCTGCGGCACCCCACCTGGGCGATGGGGTCCAAGGTCACCATCGACAGTGCCACGCTGGCCAACAAGGCGCTGGAGGTGATCGAGGCCCACTTCCTCTTCGGGCTCGATTACGCGAATATCGAGGCGGTGGTGCATCCGCAGTCCATCATCCACTCCATGGTGGAGATGGTGGACGGCTCGGTGCTGGCGCAGCTGGGGTTCCCCACCATGGAGCTCCCCGTCCTGTACGCGCTGACGTATCCCGAGCGGCTGCCGTACGCATGCCGCCGCTTCGATCCCGTGGCCGCGGGGGCGCTGACCTTCGAGGCCGTGCGGACGGACCGCTTTCCCGCGTTCGCGCTGGGCGTTGAGGCGGGGCGGGCCGGCGGCACGGCTCCCGCGGTGTTCAACGCCGCCAACGAGGTGGCGGTGGCCGAGTTCCTGGCCGGCCGCGCCCCCTTTGGCGGCATTGCCCAGGCGATCGCCGACGCGCTCG
>DASQBH010000635.1:0-2012 GCA_035635315.1 Longimicrobium sp. | reverse complement strand
GCGGCTGGTCCAGTCGGGTCAGCGGGCGGACGGGGCGGGGTAGCTGATGGTTCGGATCCGCCCTCGCGCATCGCGCTTCGGACTCCAGGAACCGGCGGCGGACCCGTGGCGTGGGGGCGGGTCCAACGCGCTCCCGCGTAACACGAAGTGCTTGCATCCGGGGTCGTGTTACACGATCATGGTTCGTCCCATCCTTTCACGCGGCTCTTTCTCAGCTGCCGCGGCTCCTTCCAGGCCGAGGGCGAGGCCACTCACCGATCCGTGCCGGTTCTTCGGTCTTCACCGGCGCATCAGGACGAAAGCCATACGCAGCCGCACGATTCGCCTCCTGTACCTCGTCCGGTATCCAGGAGTGACATCACTCCATCCCACCCACGGAGAGGCACCGAATGCCGAACAATGTCCACCCCTGCATCGGTCCGGGAGATGACGGGTACGAGAAAGGCCGGATCATCTCCAACGCGCGCTTCGACTATCATCCGGCATCCATCTGCTACTGCTCGACCGAGATGGAGGTTCTGAAGGTCCTGGACCCGGCGGCGCCAGGCCGGCTTCGCATCCGCTCCGGCGGCCATCAGCACGAGGGAATGTGCTCCGGCAACGGGGTGACGATCCTGGACGTCTCGCGGTTCAATGAGATCTCCATCGACGGCGACGTGCTGACGGTGGGGCCCGGCGCCAAGCTCCACGACGTGTACGCAAAGTTGTGGCGCGCGCGCCGGCTGCTGCCGGGTGGCGGCTGTGGCGACGTCTGCATCGGAGGACTGGTGCAGGGGGGCGGCTGGAGCCCGTACTCGCGCGCGCTCGGTCTCACCTGCGACGTCCTGCTCGGTTTTCGCATCATCCTGGCCAACGGGACCATCATGGACGTCGAGCGTCCCAAGGGCGTCGACCATTCGCTGTTCTGGGCCGTCGCCGGCGGGGGCGGAGGCAACTTCGGCGTGGTCACCCAGTTCCGGTTCAAGCTCGCCACCCTCACGGGCCCCATCACGAGCTTCACCGTCAGCTGGAACGATCCGGGCCTGTACGGACCCGTGATGGATGACTGGCGCAGCCATTTTCCCGATCACGCGGATCACAGGCTCACTTCCTTCTGCCGTCTGACGGCGGTCGCGGACGCAGGCAGCACGGATTCGCCGGCCATCGTGGCCGGGTTCTTTCTCGGCGAGAAGGGGGAGATCGAGGGGATGCTCAAGGGCCTGCTCCCCGAAACGTGGAGCAGAAAATCGGGCCCTCCCTCGTTCAGTCGCGTGGACACCGCCCCGGAAGGCCAGCGCGTCTTTCAGCACCCGGAATACCAGCCCGGCCCCCCGGCAGCGGCGCTGCACGCCCTCGCGGGATCGGAAGGAGCCGCGTCCGCCGACCTGGGCTCCACCTGCGCCGGCGATCCTTTTCCGCACAAGGTGTCGTCGTGCTATCCGCGCGCGGAGTTCGGATCGGCGGAGGTGCGCAGGCTCGCGCAGTACCTGATGAATTCGGGATCCGAGCCGACCGCTCGCCGCTACCTGAGCCTGATGTCGCTGGGCGGCGCCGTCAGGAACGAGAACGACCAGAGCTGCTTCGCGTACCGCGAGAAGCCGTATCTGATGCAGTACCAGGCATGGTGGGTGGACAAGGACCCGAACTCCGGGGTCTCGCGGCGCTGCATGGCGTGGGTCGCCGGCTTTCGCGACACCATGCAGCCCCATGTCGAAGGGTCGTTCATCAACTTTCCCGACCGGGATCTCCCCGCGGCCGACCGCAAGGCGCTCCTGCGGTACTACTACAGGAACAACCTCGAGCAGCTGATCAGGATCAAGGCCCAGCACGACCCGCGCAAGGTGTTCGATTTCCCGATGGGCATTCCGACGAGTTAGCCCGGCGTCATGGCGTTTCCGGGCGTGCTCTACCGGGCCCGGCTGGTCCAGGTGGGGCAGCGGGAAGACGGACGGGAGTAGCGGGCGCCGAGCTTCCACCCGGCCGGGGCTACGGGTGCGCGCCCGCTCCCGGCGGCGCCTGGTCGATCACCCGCG